>NZ_JBFRIY010000008.1:0-39224 GCF_041468565.1 Shewanella sp. 10N.286.54.B9 | reverse complement strand
ACCAACCCTGCTTTAAAAGCGTGATTACAGTGGTTCGAAGCTCAATATTTGAGTGCTTCTTTTGATGCCTGGGTTGATGCCTTCTAGCCTCAGCCTTCTCTTGAGCCGCATTATCGTAATAAGTATATGTTAAGGGCTTATTTCGACTAATCTCTCGACTAATCGTCGTATGGTGTCGCCCTATAAGCCGCCCTATTTTTCTGAAACTATCTCCTGAATTATATCGATAGTAAATAGCTTTTCTGTCAGACATGCTAAGGTGGGTATAAGTCATCTTGGAGTCCTTTGCTGTGTTATGGTCGCACATAAACATTAGCAGAAGCTTCAGGATGACTGTCTCTTCAATGAGTTAGCTGTAATGGTGCACTTGCATGTTGAACGCGGCCTGGCTTAGTTTTACATTAGTGGGGAGTCATTATGTCTATGAGGAGAGTGAAGCTTGAGTTTTGAATTTGATATTCGTAGAACTATCATTCTTTCAAAGTATATGAATAATTGGGGAATGCCTAAATATCGGAATGTCACAAATAAAGGTAATCACTGTGTTGAGCTTTATTCGTTTCCGGAAGAACTTTTTACTCGTTTTGCTACCGTAGGGCTATCATCTGGAATCCTACCCAATTCAGATAAATGCAATTCCGAAATTGTAATGGTTTTGCCTACCAATGTAGTGGCTAAGCAAATCGATGAAATAGTGAATTATATTTTTGATATAGTTGCTTACTTAATCGAGACCTTAGATCGTAATTTATCAGCAGAAACCACAATTCCGGAAAGTGAATTGGCACCTGCTGGGTGGCCCAAAGCTCTGCTTTTTGATGAACCAAGAGGCGAAGTTGATGATTTATCATGCTTTCATATCGGTTCTCAGCATGTTGAACTATTTTGGGTGATTCCAATATTTGGTAATGAGTACAGTCTCATAAAAAAGGGCGAGATTGAACAATTTGATGAAATTGTCGAAAACATGGGTATAGAAATTACTGATGTAAGACGAACGTCTTGCGTGTAACTCCTCATAACACATATGAGCCTCCTGCCGGTCAATAGGCGAGCCTAACTTATTTGGCTGCTTATGCAGTCAAATTAAAACCAATCAACAAATTCATCTACTTCGTCTGTCAGTTAGCTGTCAAATCATCGTTTACAGCAAAGATTATTAATGGCTGGCTTAGTTTTATTTTGCAGCTCATTCGCGGCAGCGGCAATACGCGTCGATTACTTAATTGACAACAATCCAACACTTTTTTCGAACAACACTGCGCTGCCCACAGTGGGATTTACCAGCCTCCTCAGCTAAACACCATTATCGAGATAATCTGACTAAAACCCTTCAGCACAAGCCCAAATCTTGATGCTTAAGCCTGCTTACTTGTATTGCTTATTTCTTGAGCCACCCTCATTAAGATACTGATATTAAGCCATAAATTATTCAAAATGGCAGATAATCACTAACTGCATAACTCGGTTGCACCCAAATGGATATGTTGAGCTAAGTATCAAGTTGATAGCCTCCCACAGTACCCCATCACAGTTAAGACAATAGGTGGTTCATTTGATTTTTGTATTGCTATAAGTTTATAGCCAGTTCAGGTTTAACGAGTTTTTATCATTTCAATGACACTTTTGAGATTGTTACCCATTTTGTTAATTTTGCTTCCATTAACATCGATAGCTGAAGAATTAAAGAGCTACCGTATCTATGGCAAAACCATGGGTAATAAATACCGTATTACTTGGATCTCTGAGCCAAAGAACGTTGCCGATATACAACAACTGCGATCCGATATCAGTCAACGCTTGATTGACGTTAACCAAAGCATGTCGACATGGCAGCACAACTCGGAAATCAGTGGCTTCAATCGCTCCAAGGCTGGAGAAATTACTAAGATATCAGAGCCTTTCAAGGCTGTATTGTCTGAGTCTTTACGCATTCACGGTCTAACCGCTGGCGCCTTAGACGTCACTCTTGGTCCGCTCGTTAAGCTCTGGGGCTTTGGTCCATCAAACCATGACTATCAAGTTCCATTAGCCACTGAGTTGAGCAGTGTAAAAGCCTATACCGGCATAGAACATCTAAGTATCAATGGGCTATCCATAAGCAAAGATCATGACCTAACAGAATTGGATTTTTCCGCCATCGCCAAAGGTTTCGGTGTTGATCAGGTCGCAGAGATATTAGATAGCCATAAGATTAAGCATTATCTCATCGACATTGGTGGCGAAGTGTATGGCAAAGGACACAACCTCAAAGGCACTCCTTGGCAGATCAAGGTCGAAAAACCAACCATTTATATTCGAGGGCTGACTGAAACCATTCCGGTATCGAATATGGCAGTAGCGACCTCAGGTGACTATCGAAACAAGTTTTCCCAAGGTGGCGGCAACTACTCGCACGTCATAGATCCAAATAGCGGTCAATCCGTGAGGACACGAATCTCCTCGGCGACTGTGATTGCCGAACACTGCGCCACTGCAGACGGTCTTGCAACCGCCGCCATGGTTATGGGGGTAGAAAAGACCTTGGCCTTAGCGGAGCAACAGCAACTAGCAGTGATGCTAATTGAAAACAAATATGACCGCTTCGTGGTGCACAAGAGTACAGCTTACAACGAATTGCAGGCGTCGCAATATACTGCGTCGCCTGCCAATAAGCCGCAAGGCCAATAATCCTAAGAAAAGGCAATGATGATGATTAAGAAAAAATTCGCGCTATCTGTAGTATGCGCTTCCATGGTGGCACTAACCGGCTGTAGTGATGATGAGACTACTGTTTATCAGGATACCCCTGAAACTCTGGCTAAGGTTCAAGCACTGGAAAGCGAAAACGCTACCCTAGAAACGCAAAATACCGATCTGTCCGAGCAAAATGTTGAACTCGTTGCCGAAGTGGCATACTGGAAAGAGCAAGAAGGTGAGCCATATAACTTAGTCACTCAATGTGCCACAGCTGATATTCATTTTGACTTCGTAGATCCAAATAGTGACGAAGCCCAAGCAAGCGCTTCAATTATGGCCACTGGTGGCGATGATTGCATGTCTTGCCACAACTACACTGACGGCGGTGAATCTGGCGTAATTCCACCACACTCTGATCTTGGCGACTGTGCTAACTGTCATGATGGTCACTCAGATGGTGGCGAAGAGCCAATCGTGGGTAATCCGACCGATCCTACGTTCACTCAACCTACATTCAACTACGGTGTGCGCGATGGTAAGACTGGTGCGTCTGGCCCAACCTGGTACACCCCTGGCTCATACTTGAACGCTGACTGGCTAGTTAAAGCTATTAATAAGCAGGTTTATAACTACCGTTGGACTGAAGCCAACGCCGAAGAAGGTCAAACTGGTGTAACCGAACTGGCAGCGGCCTGTGGTCTAGAAAACCGTGAACACATGACCGAGATGTTCCCGAACGACGGCAAAGCCTACGTTATCGAAGAAAAGAAAAACAACAACGGAACTCAGTTGTTTGCCACCGTTAACAAGTTCGAAGACAATGGTGAACAAGTAGAAACGCCAAACATTGCTGTTTTTGGCTGGAGCATGGACAAAGATGAGACTACTGGCGATTACTACGCCACTGGTACCATCAGTGCTAATAACACTTGTCAAAACATTATTATGAATGGCGAAGCTCGACTAACTTACTACGAGTACGATCCAACCCAATTCACCAAAACTGGTTTGGAAGAGCCTAGCCGTAACCGCGGCGCCCGTATTCTTCTTTCGACTGACTACGTTGGTACTCAGTTGATTGAGAATTACCCATCTGCAATGCCAGGTTTTGAAACCGGTACCGACTTCAAACCTGAAGACGTTGAGTGGGATCGAGTTGCTTGGTGTGGTCTGAAAATGAAAGTTGAAAGCATTATCCCGCTAGGTTAATTGCTAGGTCACTAGAATAGGCTCACCTAGGTGAGCCTACTTTGGTACCTACTTATGGGTATTTTAAGCCGAGGGATTTTGTAATTGTGATCTTCACCCACGACAATTTAACAGGTAGTCCATACTATAAATCAACGATTTTTAGTTTGTTGTGCCCATGTATAAGAACCTCAACCGCTTAGACTTTTTTACCCTATCCGTATTGATCGAGCTCTATGAGCAGCGCAGTGCCACTGT
Source organism: Shewanella sp. 10N.286.54.B9 (assembly GCF_041468565.1). Classification (NCBI taxonomy): domain Bacteria; kingdom Pseudomonadati; phylum Pseudomonadota; class Gammaproteobacteria; order Alteromonadales; family Shewanellaceae; genus Shewanella; species Shewanella sp. 10N.286.54.B9. Next base: position 35,099 of record NZ_JBFRIY010000008.1, on the reverse strand, counting down.
AGCCGCAGCACGACTCCAAAGCACCCAGCCTAAAGTCAGCCGGACCCTTACCGCTCTGCGAGATGTATTTCAAGACGAGTTATTCTTAAGACAACAGTACGGCCTGATCCCGAATCGACTCGCTGAATCGCTTTATCCTGTTGCCAAAAGTATCATAGAGCGTTACCAGGAGCTGGCGATGACACTGGCAAAATGCCATGGCGATAATCGTGAAGTTAGTGTCGCGGCCCAGGAACATTTGTGCCCAATCATGATGACGGCGATGCATCAAGTTCGCGCCGAGCTTGGTAAAGATTTAAGCTTTCACCTGCACCCATGGACTCATGATACTCAAAAACAGCTAAACCAATCTCAATTGGATTACTGCCTAGCGATCAACCCATCGCCCAGTAACGCTGTTGATCTCCACCCTATCGGTGAAGTTAATCAGTTTTATCTGATTAGCCGTAAAAGCCACCCTATTCACGATCAAGCTCTAAGCCTAGACAACGTCTTCGACTACCCAGTAGCACTGATGAATTACTCCATGAGTGGCCCGAAAATCCACCGTATGGAAGCCTTCGCCGCTAAGATGAAGCTACCGCTCACCATTTCGATGAAAACAACTAACCTGAGCCTTATCCTCGATCATATTGAACACAGCGAAAGCGTTGGCTTTATAGCATCAGTCATGCTGCAACCAGCCATTGATGCTAGATCTGGTATTGTTTGCAAAAACATTTCCAGTTTCTTCACCGGCCAAGTAACCAGCAACCAACCACGGCCGACTTACCACCTATATCTACAAAGTTCAAAGTCGATGGATCCTCAATTTACTGAAGGGCTGGTCAAAAAACTCCAACAACGTTTCGAAACTTGTCAATATATTCCTGACACTGAATCAAACTCTTAGTCGCTGAACTGCCAATGATATGTGGGGGCAGATAGGATATGTGGGATCAGTGATATGTGGGTCAGTGTAAACTTTATTTGATTACCATACATTTTCTAATCCTATGCCCCATTTTTAGCCCTTTTCTCTTACATAAAATTGTCCGTTAACGAGTCAAACGCATGGAACAGCCTGCGATTCATCAGAGTTGAGCTGTGCAAGCTTCTAAATCATGGATGATTTAGCAGAGCCTATAGGGATATATTCACGGCGGCTTGCCAAAGCTCAATGCAGCTGAATGACACTTGATTGCCATATATCCCTTTCAATTAGGTGTAGGCCTTTAGACTCTTCGTATTAGCTCATTCCAACCTAGGTGAGCTAAATCCAACCCAATTCCAGTCAACAGATAAAAACACTTTAGCGAGCTGTTCTCAGCCCGCTTTAGCCACTTCAATAGTTGAGACTTCAACGTCCTCCGAACGCAGTAACTCAAGCTCAGCGGCTAAACCTTGTGGGTCACTGACGACTAACTTAAGCTCCTCTATCTGCTCGGGTAATTGGCCGAATGCACCAAAATATGTCTGCGATTGGTTGAATTTAAGCTGCAAATTTGCGCTTGATCCACGGCCTATGCTTAGTCGCTCTGAGTCTTGGGTTTGTTTGTGCCACTCACCAACTTCGACCTCTGCAATATCATTTATATCGATAGCCAAAAAGCCCCACATGCTGTTGTTAATGACCAGCTTGTCATGTTGGATATAAACCGAATAATGGCGCGAAACACGGTAGTTTGCGGTAATAAAAATAACCCCGTAAGCGATAATACTGGAGACGATAATCGCCACCAATTCGCTCCACTGCGCCAGCAGTTGATACACTACGGTCGCAGAAGCTATTGTTGCGATTAACATCAGCAACCATGCCCAAAGCTTACCTGATAACAGCGCTATTGAATGATCACTTTTGACATGATTACGGGTAAACCAAGGGATGGCGTAGTACCAACTTGCAGGCTCTGACGCCAATACCAAGGCTAAAGAGCGCTTCTTGTCATCTTCGTCTTGATACTTTTCAACAACATGCACTCGAGGGTCGCCTTTTAAACTACGCGCTTGCCAAAGTCCTTTAACAATACTGACCATCAAGTACAGCTCAATAATGAGCAATATGGCGATAATCGGGTACCTAAACCACATGATAAACTCAAAATAGTTGGCGATTTCTGCAGGAAAACTTAGCCTTGCCATCAAGCCACTGAGACTGAAAATAAGCAGTAACTTCCACGCTTTTTGCTGGCCTGCTTTAATGATCCATAGCCAATAGAATATGGGTAAAATAACAAAGTAGAGACCTGCTACAACTGCTAGTTTGATCTCATCAATATCAGTTAATAAGGTATCTGGAAGAGTGTTGAAGCCAAGCACATAGCTGATAATAGCCAGTGCTAAAAAGCTTATCCTGAATTTTACGCTACGCCGCATATTGGCTCCCTGCGATTATTATGATTATTGTTCCTGTTCAACGGATCACTTAACGTACCCATAAATCGCGTTAATTGAAAGAGAAGCCCGCAGACACCCTCAACTTAAGTGTAAACTAATATTAGTACTACCAAATCCGATACATTACGCGTATGTTTAGCCGTTCATAGTCATTTTTCAAGAAACAGTATTTTGCTTAAGTTGCTCTCCCGTTCAGCTTCTTTATTCGCGCTAATTTTCCTGCTAATGCTATCTGCATTAACAAGCGCCAACGATAATACCGCCTTTACTATTCCTCGCACCCAAACCGTGGCAATCCAAGATAATGATAGAGCTTATCAACTCTATATTAAGCTACCTAAAGGCTATAACTCCGAGCGAAATAAGGCTAAGCGTTACCCGGTTATTTACATCACTGATGCTATGTATGCTTTTCAAATTGTCTCGGGAGCCACCCGCTTTCCGATGAATTCGAATAAAATGCAGCAGGCGATATTGGTTGGGATTTCATGGCAAAAAGGGCTGCGTGGCGATAAAAGCAGAGTGCGAGATTACACCCCAAGCATTGATAACAGCTGGAAAAAACAGACAGGCGGTGCTGATAGGCATATTGCCTTTTTACAGCAAAAAGTGCTGCCGTATATGCAGCAGCATTTTCGCGAAGACCTGAGTCAACGCACCTACGTTGGCAACTCACTTGGCGGGCTATTGGGTGGTTATATTCTGCTTAAAAAGCCTGAACTGTTCCGGAACTATGTACTCGGCAGCCCATCATTTTGGTGGCATAAAAAGGTAATTTTTGAGGTAATAAAGCAGCACCAAAATACCTTGAGCGACGTAAAAGCTAACGTCTTTATTGGTATCGGTTCGCTAGAACATAACCGCGATGGCGGCTTTTCAAACTTTGATATGGTCGCTGATGCACAGCAGTTTAAAGCAATGCTCGACAACATTAATAACCCCAAAAACACGGTAAGAGGCATTAATAGTAAATTACTGCTTATTGACGAGGCGAGCCATGAAACGGCTTTTCCAACAAGCGCAATACAAGGGCTTTATTGGCTGTTTAACCTTAACAATGGCGTCAGCGAAAAAGTCATTTAGGCTGCTTCATTACCAAGCTGCTCAATGCGTAAAATACACGGGGTTTTAATCTTAACGGTATCGCTGTTATGTTCGATTTCATGTTCATACCAATGTATGTATAAACGTAGTTGGGCATTATCAGCGAACTCATTACTGTTATAGAAGCTGCGATAGCAGCGGGTATGCTGAAGATAACCAGCGTGATACAGCTTTAATATGCGCCCGCCAATATGGATCTCTCGAAAGTCGACGCCATGAGCTGAATTGTGGGGGAAATGATAGCGTCCGTAACGATAACTGCCATCGAGCACCTCGATGTTCTGCCCTTTCGTTAACAACGAACTTAACTGTAGTGCGTTTACACGGCTTGTAAGGCATATGCCACTAACGACAACGCAGCTCAATACCGCTGCGGTCCAACGTAAAGCCCCTTGAGGCTTAAATAAACAAACGCAAATCCAAATAACTAAAATAAGAATGGCGACCATCAACAGTGCTAATTCATAGTCGGCCCATTGGCTCGAATCGAAGCTAGTTACCCAATACGACATACGCTCTCCTCCATGCAAACAAGTCCTTTTGTTTGTCGCCATAGTATCGATGGGGTAACGCGTTAAGTGGGTGGTAAAATGATGACCAAATGGCCTCTGTAGGTTACCCATGACATATTAAGTATAGACAGTTCTACAATTATTCAAGCAAGATTGAGCAGAGCAAAGCCCATTTTCCAGTGTGACTGCTAGCCATAAAAAACGCCTTCAGATGGAAGGCGTTTATAATGATGAACTTATCATGATCTCAGTGAGGCAGAGGTCATTGGCACAGTAATTAAAGAATTAAATAATCTAATCCAAGGGCGATAAACAATGCCATGCCAGCCCAGTTATTATTCAAAAATGCTTTAAAGCAAGGCGCTCTTTCGCGACCAAAAATCAGTTTTTGCTGGTATAGCGCGAAGCCGATAAAAGCAAAAATACCGATGGCGTAAATCACGCCACGTTCAGCAATTAAACCTGCAATAATAAAGCATGCGAGGGCGGCGAACTGAAAGGCTGCAATGATCTGTCGGTCATATTGACCGAATAAGATAGCAGTCGATTTAATGCCTACCTTTAGGTCATCATCGCGATCAACCATGGCGTACATGGTGTCGTAAGCAACCGTCCAACACCAATTAGCAGCAAACAGCCACCAAGCTTCAACCGGAACAGTACCCGTTTGGGCTGCATAAGCCATTGGTATTGACCAGCTCCACACCGTCCCCAAAAACATCTGCGGCATATTGGTGTAGCGCTTGGTAAACGGATAGATGATGGTAAGAACGATGCCAACTACTGACAGCTTCACCACTAGCGGGTTAAGTAATAACACCAAGCAGAAGGCGAACAGCGCCATAACCACAAAAACGATTAACGCTTCTTTACTGCTGATTTCGCCACTGGCTAATGGCCGAGATTGAGTGCGTTCGACATGTGCATCCAGGTTACGGTCTGCGTAGTCATTAATCACACAGCCACAAGCACGCATCACCACTACACCAATGACAAAAATAACCAACACCTTAATATCTGGCATCCCACCAGCAGCAAACCATAATGCCATTAAACAAGGCCACATTAGCAGCAAGGTGCCAATAGGACGATCCATACGACTTAGTCGCAGGTAAACATCCAATTTATCCCTTAAATTCATTTTATTAGGCTCTCCTAAAACGTCTTCGGCCTTTGATTTATACTGGCATTATGACTGAGCTGTCTCAGTATTCAACTGCTATCGCTAATCCGCTAAAAATAGCCCAGTTATAGCTTCTCTAGCCGAGCATAAGCGATCACTAACCACTTACTGCCGACATCATAAAAATTGACCTGAATTCGCGCCTGTGGGCCACTGCCTTCGTAATTGGTAACCGTACCTTCGCCAAATTTTGGATGACTCACTTTTTGGCCAATTTTGAAACCTGATTCGTTAAAAGAGCTATCTTGTTTGCTAAAGCGTGTACTTACTGCCGGCGCCGACACTTGGGTGCGCATACGGATCTCTTGTACAAATTGCTCGGGGATCTCTTTGACAAAACGTGACGGTCTAGCAAAGCTCTCTCGGCCATATATGCGGCGAGACTCGGCATAGGTGATGTAAAGTTGCTGCATCGCTCGGGTCATGCCGACATAACACAGGCGGCGCTCTTCATCGAGGCGATCACCTTCATCGATTGCCATCTGACTAGGGAACAAACCCTCTTCAACCCCCGCCATAAACACCATGGGGAATTCAAGACCTTTGGCTGAGTGTAATGTCATCAGCTGCACCGCATCGGTAAACTCATCGGCCTGGCCTTCACCAGCCTCTAATGCTGCGTGAGATAAGAAAGCATCAAGCTCGCCCATATCTTCAAGCTCTTCAGGCACTACAAAGCTGCGCGCTGCGGTAACCAGTTCTTCTAAGTTTTCTACACGTGCTCTAGCCTTTTCGCCCTTTTCAGTTTCATACATCAACTTAAGACCAGAGGCTTGGATCACATGGTCGGTACGTCTGTGCAGCGATTGCTCTTCGGTATCGACTCTTAGCGCGACAATTAAGTCCATAAAACCACGTACGGCATTGGCCGCACGGCCGCTAAGTACTTTCTCTTCTAGTAATCGTACACAAGCATCCCACAGAGTGAGCTCTTGCTGACGCGCAGTGGTGCGCATTATCTCTAAGGTTCTACCGCCAATACCACGCGCTGGCGTATTCACCACACGTTCAAAGGCGGCGTCATCATTTTTATTACTGATAAGCCTTAAGTAACCCATGGCGTCTTTAATCTCTTGACGCTCGAAGAATCGTAGACCGCCATAAATGCGGTAAGCGATCCCCTTGTGCAACAAGGCTTCTTCTAACACCCGTGATTGGGCGTTTGAACGGTATAAAATGGCGCAATCTTCTAACTTGCCACCTTCATCTTGCCAATCGTTAATCCGCCCCACAATAAAGCGGGCTTCATCCATTTCATTAAAAGCACAATAAAGCCCAATAGGCTCGCCGTCTTTATCATCGGTCCATAGTTTTTTACCCATGCGATCTGGGTTATTGGCTATCAACTCGTTAGAAGCATTAAGAATATTGGCGCTCGAACGGTAGTTCTGCTCTAAGCGAATAGTCTGAGCGGTAGGGAAATCCCCTAAAAACTTATGTAAGTTCTCAACTTGAGCGCCACGCCAACCGTAAATGGATTGATCATCATCACCGACAATCATTACATTAGCTGTTGAGCCAGCTAGTACGCGGATCCAAGCATATTGTATGGCGTTGGTATCTTGGAACTCATCGACCAAGATATGTTTAAATCTGTCTTGATAGTGATCGAGAATATGTGGTTTATTGAGCCATAGCTCATGGGCACGCAGTAAAATCTCAGCAAAATCGACTAGACCAGCTCGGTCACAAGAGTCTTGATAAACCTGATAAATTTTTAGTAGGTTTTGCTCAATTGGAAAACCACCCGCGTCAATATGCGCAGGTCGTAGGCCGAGATCTTTTTTGCCATTGATATAGCCTTGAGCATGCCTTGGTGGGTACTGTTTCTCATCCAAGTTAAGGCTCTTAAGAATGCGCTTAATCAGTCGTAGCTGATCATCCGAATCTAAGATTTGAAAGCTTTGTGGCAGATTGGCATCTTTATAATGGGTGCGCAGTAATCGGTGGGCTAAGCCGTGAAAGGTACCAATCCACATGCGGCTCATATTACCACCAGCGACTTTCTCGACGCGTTCACGCATCTCTTTAGCTGCTTTATTGGTAAACGTTACCGCTAAAATAGCGTAAGGACTTTGCTGTTCGACCTGCATTAGCCATGCGATTCGGTGTGTTAGCACTCGAGTTTTACCACTACCCGCTCCAGCCAACACTAACATGCTAGATTGCGGCGCGCCTACGGCTTCACGCTGCTTGTCATTTAGGCCGTCTAGTAAAGAAGATACGTCCATTATTGCCTCCAAGAAAATCAAGCAAGCAGTATATCAGAACCTCGATTCTATAGACGAATTAAAGCGCCGCAATAGCCGACAAAACCGGCGCTATGGCGCCATAATAATAGCCCACCACCTTCTAGCAACAGTTAACTTTTCTCTGCAGCAACCACTGATATTTCAACTAGCAATGCTTCGCGAGCCATTTTAGCGGCCACACAAGCTCTCGCTGGTGCATGACCTTCAGGCACCCAAGCGTCCCAAACGGCATTCATTTCGGCAAAGTACAGCATATCTTTTACGTAAATGGTAGCCGATAAGATGTGCTCTTTATCACTACCCGCTTGCGCAAGCAGTGCATCGACTTTTTCCAGCATAGAGCTTGTCTGTTCAGTAATCCCTTGCTCGGCATCCTTACAAACTTGGCCGCACAGATAGATGGTACCGTTATGCTTTACGATACGACTCATTCGACTACCGGTTTCAATTCTTTCAATACTCATATTCAACTCATACTCATTTATTGGCGATTATGCTCAGTTCAATTTAGTGGATTCTATCGAAAAGGTGCAAATTAACCAGTGAAAAATACTTATCATTCAGATAGATATTTTATCGCCAAATTGCATGTTTCCTGTTTAACAAATTAGATCCTATACTTATTCAGGCAAGGCAAGCGATCACGGACTGATTTCTTATATTTTAAAGGATTAAAATGACCTCTACAGCAAATATCAACCACTACTCCCACACTCTCATATTTAAACACCTATATCGGTGTTATTCCGTGCGAGACATGAGTTTATGCATTTCACAAATATTGCCTGCCAAAAAGCCATCTTACAGTAGAACTCCAGGGCGATTTGGCAATTTCGTTGATACCCTCAAAACAAAACTATTTTTCAGAAAACGGCGATAGCACTGCAACATCCCTCTTGAATTATCAGCAAGAGCGATGCTGTTTTTACCACTCAAGGTTAGGAAATGCGTATGCTAACAATGAAACGACACATACTAAAGCCATGGCAGTTAACACTTTTATTCATCAGTGTTATATCTCTTTGTTTAGTGATCTTCCTATATATCGCTAAACCCTCTTTAGACATGACGCTTGTATTTGTCGTCAGCCTATTTTGCTTAGCCAACGTCGCAGTGTTGGGCGTCAGTTTATTCCAACTATTATCGATTACACCACGTGTTCGCCACCTAACAAATTGCGTAAGGCGTTGGTCAAATGGTGATCTCAATACACGCAATAGAATCGGTGATTATGGTGAATTGAGCGATCTGGAGGTTGAGCTCAACCATATGTTTAGTCGCCTGCAAGATATTTCAGCCAAAGAGCATCATAATCAACAAACTATCCTTGGCAAAAACCATCTTCTAACGGCTATTTTGGACTCTGCTGCTGCCGCAATTTATGGCGTTGACGAAAATGGCCGCTGTATTTTTGCTAATCCACAGTGTGTAAAACTGTTAGGCTATCGCAGCGAAGAACAGCTCATCGCCTGCAACATGAGCAGTCTCATCCATCAAAACCCCGATGACAATAAAGCCATCGTTAGTTCTATCGCCGAACAACAAATTAAACGAGATATCCACCTGAAAGAAGATCACTTTTGGCGTGCTGATGGCAGTAGCTTCCCGGTCGAGTATTGGTCACACCCAATGACTTTAGATGACAGTAAAACCGGTGCAGTGATCTCCTTTCACGATAATAGTGAACGCCTAGAAGCTGAAGCATTAATCCGTCACCAAGCACATTATGATGCGCTAACGGATCTTCCTAACCGCTTCCTCGCACTAAGACGACTAGAGCAGTTAGTCGAAGCCTCTGAACGCAGTGGTAAAATGCTGGCTGTGATATTTCTAGACTTAGATGACTTTAAGAAAATTAACGATTCATTAGGGCATGAGGCCGGCGATCAACTATTGATCACCGCCGCCGATCGTCTAATGAAAGCCACCCGTAAGGAGGATACTGTTGGTCGCTTAGGTGGCGATGAATTTATTATTCTTCTCGACGGGCTCTCCAGTGCCAATGATGCGCAGCCTTTAGCTGAAAACCTTATTGGTGGTTTTAGAAAGCCCTTCTACATCGATAATCGCCAACTAATTTTAACCGCCAGTATTGGTATCGCTATTTACCCTAACGACGGCAAAACGCCGTCAGAATTACTGCGAAATGCTGATTCTGCTATGTACCACACTAAGAGTATTGGGCGTAATACCTACTCCTACTTCACCCACGCAATGAACAAAGAGGTTTCTCGTCGCTTAGCAATTGAGGAGCAGATCCACGGCGCGCTTGAACGAGGCGAACTGCAAGTTAACTATCAAATTCAGCTCGATATTCGCGATGGCAGCATAATGGGAGCCGAAGCTTTACTGAGATGGAACAACCCAGTACTCGGTAATGTCTCTCCGGCTGAGTTTATTCCGATTGCCGAGCAAACGGGTGTGATTGAACCCATGGGGGAATTTATCCTGCATCGAGCACTAGAAACCGCTCATACTTGGCAGCAGACTTTCCATGACAACTTTAGGATAGCGATCAATCTGTCACCGAGACAGTTTAGAAACCCTAATCTAGTGCAACTAATCAGTGACAGTGTTAATCAGCTAGGCATGCAACCTAAAGATCTCGAGCTAGAGATAACAGAGGGAGTATTACTCAGTGGTCATGCGTACACGCTTGATGCTTTAATGGCGCTAAGTAAAGCAGGGTTTTGTATCTCGATGGACGATTTTGGTACAGGCTATTCATCGCTCAGTTATCTGCGTACATACCCATTCCAGATCCTTAAGATCGATCGCAGCTTTATCAAAGACATGAACACCGACGACACGAGTAAAGAGCTCATTATTGCTACGATTGAAATGGCTCACGCACTGGGGATCCGAGTAATAGCCGAAGGTGTAGAAACCCAAGAGCAGTTTGATGAATTGAGCTTTATGATGTGTGACTATGCCCAAGGCTTTTTGATCAGTAAACCTGTGGTATTTGATGAGCTATTAGAGATAGGTGAACACTATATGAAAAGCACTCAAGGGGGCATAACCGCGCCTATTGAAGATAGGGCTTTAGTAGCAGAAGATAAACCCGTTAAAACTTACGGCTAACCGCAGCGCCGCTATATTCAAGGCAATCACATACTCTCACTTTCTGCACTGCAGAAAGCGCAGAGATTGCTACAAACCGGTATTCTGAGTGCTCATCGCTCAAGGTGATTTGCGCAGATTCATCTATTTTGCAGCGAAAGATAAATGCTTGAGAATCATAGTGCTGATGATAGTAAACACCTGATAGATATTGTACCTCAACAGACAAGCCCAACTCTTCACGGCACTCTCTGAGCAACGCTTGGTGAATGGTTTCTCCCGGTTCTAGTGCGCCCCCAGGTAACCCCCACGAATAAGAACCATAAGTTGCTTTTAACAGCAGCACCTCCATCTCATCCATGCCCTCTCGCAGTATAACCGCGTGACAACTCAATCTAAATTTGTCGTTGTATGCCATCATAACTCCTATAGTCAAAGCACAAAAATCTCATAAAATAATGGCCTACCAAGCAACCCTTTGCAGCCAATAAAAATGCTGGCATTCACAGAGAATCCAGCATTTTATATAACACTCAATATTTTTGGCTTAACTGCAAGCTACTTATTAGCCTTAGACTCTTCTAGACCTATGCTATTCATCCAATGATCAAAGTCCATCATATTACCCGGCAAGACCACTTTACTCTTGCTTGAACTCAGACCATCCATCTGCTTAAGGTATTGGGCACCAAGCTGCATACGCACCACGTTCTTACCACCTGGAGCTGCGATAACTGCCGCCATCCGCTCAATCGATTCAGCGGTAGCACGGGCAATGGTTAATATCTCCTCACCTTTACCTTCCGCTTCGTTGATGCGGCGCTGCATTTCACCTTCAGAATGGTTAATCGTTTCAGCTTTTACACCTTCAGAGCGATTAATTTTGCTTTGCTTATCACCTTCACTTTTAGCCAACAGTGCACGCTTTTCACGCTCGGCATTGACCTGCATCTCCATAGCATTTTTAACCGTTTCTGGCGGAGTGATATTCTTGATCTCGTAACGATGAACTCGGATCCCCCACATAGCACCCGCTTGATCGAGCACTTCAACCACCTTGGCACTAATAACGTCTCGCTCTTCAAAGGTGCGATCCAAGTCTAGAGTACCAATTACCGAGCGGGTGGTCGTTTGCGCTAACTGAATAGCAGCAAAACGATAATCAACCACGCCGTAGCTTGCTTTTACTGGATCGATAACCGAAATATAGATAACCCCATCAACTTCGACGTTAACCTCGTCACAGGAGAAACACTCCTGCGGTGGCACATCAATAGTTTCTTCCTTTAGGTCATGAATATAAGAAACTTTATCGACAAACGGCACTAGAGCATGGAAACCTGCGTCTAAGGTTGAATGGTACTTCCCAAGGCGCTCAACAATGTAAGCCGATTTAGTCGGTACCAAGCGAATTGATTGGAACAGCTTAACCACGAAGATGGCAAAGATAAGCCCCCAGATTGCCATTACAATCAGATCTGTATTAATTGCTGCAAACATTAGCGTGCTCCTTTCACTGAATTAGCAGACACAGCATGAGTAACTTGCTCCATGCCTTCGAAGAAACCTTCCAACTTTGCCAGCTCAGCAGGCACAATTGACACATCAGCTTCATCCAAAATTTTACCCACTTGGCCAATGAACTGCTCTTTCAATTGCATGTTCATCGCTTCATTACCGCCCTCTTTTGCAAGTGCCGTAGAGACTAATTCCATACCTTCGGTCTTGGCTTTTGCAATAATAGTAATTTCGGCGGCCGTACCTTTAGCCTCATTAATTCGGCGCTGTTTTTCCCCTTCAGAAAGGTTAATCGCTTCCTGACGCTCACCTTGCGAGAGATTAATCATGGCGGCTTTTTCTGCGTTAGCTAGCGTAATTTCAGCTCGCTTACTTCGCTCAGCTTCCATCTGTTTCTCTAACGTGTGGATCACTTTTCGAGATGGGGTAATGTTTTTAATTTCATAGCGCAGTACTTTAATCCCCCAAGGGTCTGACGCCTTATCAATCTCACGTACAATAGATTCATTTAAGCTATCTCGCTCGGAGAAAGTTTGGCTTAGGCTCAATTTACCAATCTCAGAACGCATGGTTGTTTGTGCAAGGTTAACTGCAGCAAGACGATAGTCCTCGATACCATAACTGGCTAACTTACCGTCCATCACCTTGAGGTACACTAAACCATCAACTTCAAGCTGAGTGTTATCTTTTGAAATACAACTTTGCGGCGGCACATCGAGTACCTGCTCACGGATCTCATGCTTGTAAGCAACACGATCAAAAAATGGGATCAAAAAATGAAACCCTGGTTGCAGTACGACTCGGAACTTTCCTAAACGCTCAATCACATTGACTTCGCGCATTGGTACAATAAGTAGCAGCTTATAGAGGATGAAAAAAACAAATAGAACAAATATTGTAAATATAAACATGTATAGATTCCTTCCCAACAGAAAAACAGTGTAATACCAATCAGCATAAGTAGTTGGTCTACTCAGAGTGTTTTAGCGCCTCTGATGCTGCGTTAATGAGCTTGAACCTAGTTTAACTATGTACTTCACTCATTGCCTTGCCTCAAAACCGCTAAACTCTCGCTGAGCGACCAAATCTTTATACCGATTGTATAACTAGGTATTTGTTAAGTTTTCAGCTTGCTCAACTAACGGCTCGACAACTAAGGCGATATTGTCTCGACAGATAATTCTGACTTGGCTACCGACAGCGATTTCAGTGCCATCACCGAGTGCAGGCCATTCACTTCCCTGAAATTCAATACGACCCGTTTTTTGTGCAGGACCGATTGTTTGCTTGACGATGGCAGATTGATTGAAGAGATCTAACTCTTCATCGGTATTATCCACATGGGCATCACCACCAACGAGCTTTTGCGTTACCTGCCTAAATAGCAGTAAAAGTACCATGGAAGCGATAAACCACAGTGTAAGGCTTTGAACAATACCTTCAACTAAACCAGTCGCTAATGCTCCAGCTACTACCAAGCAAGCTGCGCCGAGAAGAATCACAATACCACCTGGTAAAATGATCTCCGCTAACATTAGAAATAGGCCAATTACAGCCCAGATCAAGATAGGATTTGATAACTCCATATTTCCCCCTGAAATGAAAGAGTCCAGACAGTCACTATATCAGCTGTTTACTTTTTTTGCGACATAATATGTCACCGCAACTAAAAAGAGCGCACAAACAGAACTTGATGAATCAGTTATTATTCAAACATAAACCACTGAATAAATAACACTTAGCAGTAAACCCCAATAATACACTCTTTTACACCTCACCCAGTGCAATTACAATCTACAGCAAAATATTTACAATCTAACGCAAAAAATCGTAACAAACTCTTTGAACAATATTCAGTTTCAGCCTATATTTCACGCCATTAAAATGGTTATCGAACAATCGTTTTAAATTGGTCAGTCCCCTTGTAAATAGCACCATAGAGTGTATAGATTGCCTAACAATAAGCAGCGTAAGCTGCACACAAAAGGTTTTGAGATGAATAACAAATGGTTATGCCTAGCGCTACTAGTCAGCCCAACTGCAATGGCTGACAATATGATTAATTGGTGGGATGCAAGCGTCACTGCGCTGTACGGTGATAATTACGACTTAGCACCGTCTGACTCACAAACAACTTTCACCTTTGAAACTGCAGGTGACTGGAAGTATGGTGACTGGTTTGTTTTCCAAGATGTTACTTATTTTAACGGCAATAATGGTGGCAAAGACAGCACCACATACGGCGAAATATCGACTCGCTTTAGCGCGGGAAAAATTCTAGGTAAAGAGATTGCCATCGGCCCAATTAGCGATCTATCTCTAGCGCTTACATTCGAAGAAGGTGAAGGCCCAGTAAAAACTTGGCTATATGGTTTAGGTATGGATTTGAATGTCCCGTACTTCAGCTATTTCCAACTCAATACCTACCGCAGACACGCAACCGGTAGCGATAACATCAGCGATGGCTGGCAGTTAACGCCAGCGTTTAGAATGGACTTCCCTGTTGGCAATTCTAATATCGTATTTGATGGCTTCTTTGATTGGGTGTTCGCGACTGATGAAGATGCGTATCAAACCAACTTCCACTTCAACCCGCAGCTTAAATATGATCTAGGCGCAGTGGTTTTCGGTGAGCATAAGAAGAATAAACTGTTTGTCGGTATCGAATACGATTACTGGAAGAACAAGTATGGTGTCGATGGTATCGATCAGAACACCTACTCAGTGATAGCAAAATATCACTTCTAAGCTTATTTGATATAGACAGCTTAGTAATAAAAAAGGCGCTGTATGCGCCTTTTTTATTATATAAATTCTCTAATAGACCCCTCTTATAGAGAATATCTTGCCATTATGCCAACAACTTTTTAGCTGCAGCTACAACGATTGAAACAGCACTCACTTCTGTTTTCTTCATCGTCGCTTCATCTGGGATCTCTTGCTGTGTGCGGTTCACAATAACACCCGCAACACACGCTGCACGCCAACCTTGTGAAGCACACATGGTAAATAGCGTTGAAGACTCCATTTCGTAGTTAAGCACGCCAAGATCTTGCCACTCTTGCATCGACCCTTTGAACTGACGAGTAATGCGGCCAGAAACCGTATCGTAACGCTCTTGTCCAGGATAGAAGGTGTCAGATGACGCAGTGATACCGATGTGAGGCTCTAAACCTGCATCACGGCTCGCTTCAACCATCGCGGTAGTACATTCAAAGTTTGCAACCGCAGGGAACTCCATAGGAGCAAAGTGCAAGCTCGCGCCATCTAGACGAACAGAAGCTTGAGTAACAATCACGTCTCCAACATTAACCTGTGGCTGGATAGCACCAGTTGTTCCAACACGCAAGAAGGTACGTACACCTAGCTGAGCCAGCTCTTCAACTGCGATAGAGGTAGACGGTCCACCGATACCTGTTGAACACACGACAACAGGCTTACCGTCGATATACGCTAGATAACTGGTATATTCGCGGTGGCTTGCAAGAAATGTCGCATTCTCCATTAGCTCTGCAATACGTTTAACTCTTTCTGGATCACCTGGAACGATAGCTAAGCTTGCGCCAGCTAGCATTTCTTTGGTTAAGCCTAAATGAAATACATCAGACATTGTGAAAACCTCTTTCAATTTTGATTATAAAATTCTCAATAAATCGACTTTAACCTAGTATCGACCGCGATAAGGTTAACCTGATCACACTTTTTCTGCCAAGAGTAAATGAATTGTCGTAATCTAGTTACTAAAACAAGATTGTTAACGATTGTTGAAATATAGCAGTAGAACTGCAGAGTGCCAGTTCTATATCAGCTTATATCCCCCAGTAATACCAACCGTCAATAACAACATAAAATCAAACACTTAAATCGGATTTTACAATAAATTAAGAATAAAACAGCAAAACATGATCTAACTCACAAATAGTCCAAAAAGAACGCGCTAGTTTAAAGTTGAACCACAAGAAAATATCAGCAAAAGGACAGCCTGCATGTTTCCAGAATACAGAGAATTAATAAGCAAACTTAAAACTTCTGACACTCACTTCCAGAAAAAATTTAACAAGCATAATCAGCTCGATGAAGAGATTAAGAATCTGGAACAGCATAGCGCAAGCGACTACACACCAGAGGTACACGAATTAAAGCTACAGAAGTTGCATTTGAAAGAGGAGATCTACGATATTTTGAAAGGCCACTCAGCTTAACTGAATGCTAAAACTAAAAAAGGCGCTTAACGCGCCTTTTTTATTAACTTATTCATTACTTAAGTGCTTCTAGCAATGACTCAGTTGATTCAAAATAACTGATTTGAGTGATCTTGTTATCAGTTATTTCAATTAACGTTGCCTGATCCTTTTCAGCAGGTAGCGCCTTGGTGATTTCACCTTCTCGATCGAGTGCCACTCTATATTCAAACTTCTTAAACTGTGGAATAGCCACAAAGCGAGCAATTAACGATGGCATGCCACTAATGTCAGCAACATAAGCCAATGTATCTGTTTCATGAAGTGTCGGCTCGGATTCCAGTGCTTCTTGAATCAGATTACCGCCGTCCATACTACGGCTAAATAAAATTTGAGTCACCTGCTGATCAACAGGGTAGTCTGCCTCGTATTGATCTTGCAGTTTAAGGGTTTCCAGCTGATCGCCAACACTATAAGTATTTGCCCAGACAGAGGTGGCAAACAAACTACAGATAACTAAAATAATCGCTTTCATGATGGATCCCGCTGATTAGAATTACCTTTGAGAATAACCTATTCTTGCTAGTATCACATAGGCTTTACAGTAAACCATGATCATCTTCACGGATCATCCGCGCAGTGTGCAAAAGAATGAAACAGTATCGACGCGATAGTAAATAGCAAGTTACAAAATGGTTTAACTTCAGTAAGCTGCAAAGTGAAAACGTTGTATTAAGGACCAAACAATGAATGAACAAGGTTTAGATCAAGAGATAGCTCAATTACAAAATGCCTATAGCATGATCACTGAGTTTATTGTGCAGTATAGCTTTAGTATTTTAGGTGCCGCGCTAATTTTCTTAATTGGCTTATGGGTTGCGGCTAAAGCATCCAACCTTGTCACCCGCCTTTTTGAAAAACATGAAATCGATATAACCCTTAGCAATTTCACCAGTAACTTTGTTCGTATATTAATCATTCTGCTGGTTGGCGTTATCGCCCTTGGAAAACTCGGGATAAGCGTAACGCCTATGGTTGCCGCGATTGGTGCTGCATCATTAGGCGCAGGTCTTGCTCTGCAAGGGATGTTGGCAAACTATGCCGCTGGTATCACTATCATAGTAACTCGACCTTTCATTGTCGGTAACACCATTGAAGTGAAGGGTGTTAGTGGACTCGTTAAAGATATTCATCTAGGCATGACAGTGCTCACCAATGAAGAGGGCGAACAGATAAATGTGCCCAATAAACACATAGTCGGTGAGGTATTACATAACTCTTTTGCTAACAAACTGGTAGAGACCACGCTCAATATCAGCTATAAATCAGATGCTGAACAGGTGGTAGCAATCCTCAAACAGGTATTAACTGACAGCGCTCAGGTGAGTGATGGCGAGCATGCACAAGTGGGTATCAATGATTTTAATAGCATAGGTATTGAGATCGGCATTCGTTATTGGGTGGCGACCGAAAGCTATTTCCAAGATAAATACCAAACCAATGCCAGCCTAATCAAAGCACTCAGAGAAGCCAATATAGAGATCCCTTGCCCTGTGAGAGAGATCCATATTCAAGCGCCGTAAACACCGCTATCGCGATACTACAAACCTCGTTGCCACTCCTGTCGCAGTTGAATACGTTCAGGCGTATTCATTGCGGCCTCTACTTGGCTTAGTAGCTGTGTTTTATCTTTGCCCAGCACACCTTTTAATACTAAATAATTGGAAGCATGGTCTGAACGAAAGATAGTTTTTTCCAGTTCTAAATGACTCAGAAGTACCTGCATCTCTTCAAACAATTGCATTTGATTTGGCAATTGAAAGTGACCATCAAACGCCTCGTCCATGCGCTCAGTGCCTAGTGGTAATGTTACCACCAGCGTTGACAAAAATTCGGGTTGCGCTGCATTCATTAGCTTTGCTGATTGCTGTGCATGTTGCCGTGACAACAAAGTCCCACCTAAACCATTTAAGATCATCACCGATGACTTAATACCAGCCGCTTTGATCTTTTGTAGTGCCGCTAATGAGGAAGCAAACGTTTCCCCCTTGTTGATCCGCTGCAATACTTCATCATCACCACTTTCACAACCGATATAGAGCAGAGTTAGCCCCAGCTCTCGCAATCGCTGCAGTTGTTCAGGAGTCTTATTATTGATATTACGAGGCAGACAATAACTACTGATCCGCATCACTGACGGTAAGTATTTTTTAATAAGTAAGCAGATCTCTTCTAATCTAGCAAATGGCAGCGTCATGGCATCGCCATCAGCCAAAAACACTCTAGAGATGTGAGCTTGAGAGCTAGAGACTTTAATCAAGTCTTGTTCTACTTTATCGATTTTTTGCGCTCGAAAACGCTTCTGGCTGGCAGTGTACATATCGCAGAAGCTGCATTGGTTCCAACTACAACCGTTGGTCACCTGCAAAATGAGCGACTTCCACTCCGAAGGGGGTCTAAATACAGGTTCAATATAATTTAGCACTGCGTACCTTTTGCTCAGCGATGGACAGAGTTAAATTTGAACATTTTTATCGACAAAACACTACTGTTATACCAATTCCATTAAAGAGTTGATCTACTAGGAATTTTTTTGGCAAGCTAATCACAAGTGAGTGGTGAAGGTCATTAATGCACGACTATATGGATATAGAAAGGGCGGTGCTCAACGCCCCAAGCGATTGAAATTACAATTTCAGTCAGCTTGGGGAACACTGTTATGTCATTCGTTTAAGCTATCACTTGGTGATAGGTTTCAACGTGATGCGATTCGACTAACTCTGGCATGATGTGGTGAAAATAGTGCTGAATAGCCTCTTTTTCACAATGACTGTTAAACGCTGCTTCATCGACAAATTTTTCTACAAATGTCACTTTGTCGGCATTGTCTCGGCTTAGGTTTAATTCATACCGAATACAGCCGCTCTCACGTCGTGTATCGGCGATTAATGCTGCTAACGCATCAACAAGGGCTGCAATTTTACCAGTCTTAGCAGTAAAGGTTGCCACACAAACAAGCTGTTGAGTATTCACTTTATAATCTGACATCTCTCTAGCGCTCCACAGTTAATAGCATATCAAGATGAGGGATCCCATCTTCTAAATACATTTCTGATACCGGCTCAAAACCCAGCTTTTTATAGAAGCCTTTTAAGTGCTCCTGTCCGCCCAACTGAATATTGTGCTCTGGCCATTTTTTAACTGATATTGAAATGGCCTTTTGCATTAAGGTATGTGCAATTCCGCCGCCTCGTGCAGCTTCAGAGACAATCACCCTGCCAATACTGGCATCAGGGTAACTAACGCCTGGCGCGAGTACGCGCGCATAAGCTTGGATGACTCCTTGCCCATCAACACCTAATAAATGCTGGGTTTGGTTATGACGGTCTTTGTTATCAAGCTCTGGATAAGGGCAGTTTTGCTCTACCACAAACACATCAACTCTTAGCTTGAGAACTTCATAAAGTTCATCGAGTGTAAGCTCTGAAAAGGAAAGAGATTTCCACAACATAAGCAACTCTCCATTAATAGATTTGTGCAGCAGTCTAGCACTTAAAATCAACAAATACAGGCGAAGAATGATTGTTGATTTTCCGGAGTGGGCAGAACATTACTGTAAGCAACGCCTTCATTTTACAACAAAGTCATAAACGCACTGAATAGCAGTAATGGCTGCGCCGGGAAGCTACCGAAAAACTAGTGCGCAGTGTTTGCTGCTGGTTTGCGAATCGATAGCACCGAAACCACTGCCACCATCAATAACGCAGACATAATAAAGAACACGTCATTGTAGGCTTGAATCGAAGCTTGTTGAGTCATGGTTTTACCAAGAAGCGCACTCGCTTGTTGACTTGCAGTGACAGGATCGGAACCTGCCAGCTCTAACATGCTCGCACTTTGAGACAAATACTGATTAGCCATAGTGCTGACAGCTGGCAGTGTTTCCTTAATGTGCGCCAAATGGGAACGAGTTAAGTTATCCGTTAAAGTCGCCACCAAGGCAATACCGACTGCGCCACCTAAATTACGAATAACATTAAGCACAGTGGATGCTGAGGCGTTTTCAGCTTTTGAAATATGTGCCGTCGCCAACATGCCAATAGGTACCATGATAAATGGTTGGCCGATAGCTCTAACCACCATAGAAGCAATCAACTGTGGACCTGCAAAATCGACAGTCATATGGCAGTTCATGTAATAACTCACGCCAAACATAAAAAAACCAAAGCCAGCTAAATAGCGATTGTCAAAACGCTGCATTAATTTAGGCATAAACGGCAAAATCAACAACTGTGGAAAGCCCATCCACATTAATACTTCACCAATTTCTAAAGAGTTGTAATCTTGGATCTGTGACAGGTATAAAGGCACAATATAGATCGATGAAAACAACGCCAGTCCCAATAGAAAATAGGCAATAGTTGATAACGCAAAATCTCTTTGTCCTAGTAGTCTCAAATTGACTAATGGATTTGATTTCCGCAATTGTAAGTAGATAAAAATAAAAATATTTATCGCAGAAATGATAGCAAGATCGCGAATAAAATCTGAGCTAAACCACTCTTTGCGGCTGCCCTCCTCTAGCACCACTTCTAAGCAGCCCATCCCCAAAGCCATAGTGATAACACTGCTGACATCGACGTTTTTCAATTCAAGCCAGTTGATTGGTTTCTTAACCAATCCATAAGCCAACATCGACATGACAATGAGCCCTGGCGGCACGTTAATATAGAACAGATAATGCCAGCTAAACTGCTCCGTTAACCAACCGCCCAATGTTGGCCCAATCGACGGAGCAAAGGTGGCAGTCACACCAAACAATGCCATACCGACTGCACGTTTATTATCCGGCAGGTATTCAAGGATAAGTCTAAACGCCATAGGAATAAGCGCACCACCAAAGAACCCCTGCATCGCGCGAAAGGCAATCATTGATTCCAAATTCCAGGCGATGGAACACAGTAGAGAAGCGACAATAAATATCGCACTATTCCACAGCATATAGCGCCGTATATCCAAGCCTTTACTGAGCCAACCTGATAGCGGAATAGCAATCATCTCAGCAACTAAATAGGCTGTGGCAATCCAGGAGCCTTCCTCAAGCGTTGCGCCTAAACCACCTTGGATCTCTTTCATTGAAGCGTTGGTAATTTGGATATCCAAAATGGCCATAAACGCGCCAATAAGCCCGCCAAATACCGCTATCCAAGCCCGGCGACTGCCACGCTCGACTTCCTGCACCGGTGCACTGGCTGTCACTGCCAACGTCATTAGCGATTGGCCTTATTAGCAGCGGTGGCGCTATTGAAACTGTTATCTGCGGTATTCACTTTGACCAAAGCGCTCAAACCAGGCACGATCCGCACTGCAGCAATATCGCCATTCTTGCTGCCTTCGATTCGAATACGAACAGGAATACGTTGCACAATCTTAGTGAAATTGCCGGTAGCGTTTTCTGCAGGTAATAGGCTAAATTTGGCCCCTGATGCAGGTGCAAGGCTGTCTACCACACCAATAAAAGACTCTCCAGCAAAAGCATCTAGCTCTACATCGACAGTTTGCCCTGCATGCATATGTGCTATTTGTGTCTCTTTAAAGTTTGCCGTAATCCAAACTGCATCATCAGGAACAATGCTATAAATCGCTTGCCCAGGCTGTACATATTGCCCTTGCTGTGCGCCACGCTTGCCAATTATGCCGCTAAATGGAGCGACTATTTCGGTATCTTCTAACTGAATTTGCGCTAACGTCAGCCCAGCTTTTGCCTGTTCGACACTGGAGTCAGCCTCCAGCAATTGTGCGCTAAATACTGACAACTCTCGCTGTTTAGCCACTAACGCTGCTTGCGCTTCATCAAGATGCGCTATCGCTGACTGGAACCCAGCTTGTGCTTCATCAACAGTGTCCTGTGAACTATAGTTTTTCACTTTTAGTAAAGAAGCACGTTTCAGTTGTTGCTGGGCGCGCAAACGTTCCGCCTCTGCGGCAGCAACTCCTGCATGAGCTTGAGTGATCAGTGCTTGTTGAAGATCCACTTGTGCGGCGAGCGTTTGTAAATCGGCTTTGGCGCTTGCCAACATCGCTTGGCTTTGTGCCACTTTAGCTTTGTATTGATTGTCTTCCAGTTGAGCAAGTAACTGCCCTTTTTGAACGTGCTGATTGTCGGTCACAAAGGTGCTGATAACATAACCTGGCACTTTAACACTCACATGGGATATGTCAGCCTCAACATAAGCATTGTCAGTGGATTCAAAGTTACGCACGTTATTCCACCAGTAGTAACCACCAGCAACAACCGCTAACAGTAATAATGGCACCGCAATAAATATTTTTGTCTTGGACATATATGACTCCCCAATCATGTGATCCTTGATTAATGCCATACATTTTACTACTGTCTCATTATATTTATTAGATAGTTAAAAAATGACCCACTGTTTCATAGGTGTAACAATTATGAGTTTAAACAAATGGATTTAAATCGAGTGCAGATGTTTGCTCAAGTGGTTGAGCAGGGAAGTTTTACTAAAGCGGCAAAAGTATTGGGGCTCACCAAAGCCACTGTCAGTAGAAAAATTGCAGAGCTAGAGGCCGATGCAGGTGTACAGCTTTTGTTTAGAACCACTCGAGCATTAAAGCTAACCGAGGCAGGTGCAAATTACTACAACCGAGTTAACCGTATTTTGTTAGATCTTCAAAATGCTGAAGATCAGCTCAGCGCCAGCCAGCAAAAGATTACCGGCCATCTCAAAATTATCTGCCCAATCGAATTAGGACAGTTGTATTTTGGGCGAGTCCTGGCAAAATTTCTAAAAGCCTATCCACAGATAACGATTGACGCTGAGCTAACTAATCGTATGGTAGATGTCATTGCCGAGGGCGTTGATTTCAACTTTCAAATTACCGAAAAACCTAACGAAGCGCTACAAACATACACACTGATGAATACCCCAAAAGTACTGATGGCAAGCCCTGAGTATCTCAGCCAACATGGTACGCCACAAATCCCAGAAGACCTTAATCAACATCACTGTATTCGACTTTCTACCCCCTATGTTGATAATAGCTGGACACTATTTAATGGCGAACGCTGGATAACAGTTGAGCCAGAATCTAGGCTAGAAACCAATAACATCACTTTGGTAAGAGAGGCTGCAATTGAGGGACTTGGCATCGCCACTGTGCCTATGATCATTGGTAATGCGGCAATTGAGAGTGGCTTATTAGTGCCAATACTTCAAGATTACCCAATGAAACAAAACGCCGTTACCATGAGTATGCCACAACGGGTTTACCTCCCTAGAAGATACCGAGTGTTTATAGAGTTTTTATATCAAAGTTTATTTGAAAATTGGCAAGATCAGATCATTGAGATACCTGATTATATTCAACGCCCCATATCATAGATATGAAAAAGGGCTCTTATGTAAGAGCCCTAAAAAGTCACGGGTTAGCTATATGCAGGGAGGTACTAACCCTTACTTTTTATTCCATACGTTCGAAGACATGGAACTTCTCAATACCGTAAGACTTACCTTCGGCGTGACAAGTCGCACAAGACTCTGAAGTTGGCTGGGTGTACCAATCTGCAACCACTTCTTCATCAATTGAACCGCCTTGCTGAACCATATGGTTTAGCGCTTGTTCATCGTTATGACAAGCAAAACAGTTAGCCGTAATTGGACTTGCCATCTTAGTATTGTCACCACCATGGAAAGCTTTCGCACGGATAAACTGATTAGGAATCGCATACAGTTCTATTCCGTCAGCATGACATGAAACACAGTTTTCGGCGTTTAACTTAATTGCAGAGTTGGTAGTTAGATTTTCGTTACCTTTGCTGTCTAACTCTGAACCTAGCACAGTTTGTGTCCCCCAGTGCATGCCGTGTATTAGCGGACCAAAACCTGGAGCACTGTTAGCTTTCCAGCCGACTTGAACACCACTGCTCAGAGCAGGAATAACGTAACCCGCTTCAATGCGTTTAGCATCTGTTTCGAACGCATCCATAGCAACAGTTCTCATACCTGAGCGATCCTGACCATTGTTATGGCAAGCCACACAATCTAAGCCACCTTCATTATAACTACCGTTTTTATGGTAGTTAGTTTCATTGTTGTGACAAGTGGTACAACTATTAGCTGTCACCGAATGACGACGTTCATAGTCTTGTGTTTTCACACCACTATGATCTACAGCGTCAGAATAACTGGTGAAAGAGACGCCGTCGTAGCCACCGTCGTCGTCAGCTTGCTTAAATGTCACCCGAGTACTGGCCACTAAATCTGCTAAGCGATAGTCGCTGTCTAGCCCATCTAAATGTGGATAACAAACTGAACGGCTGCCATCCTTATTTTCAATATACTGCTCTGCACCACGTGGACTAGGACGACCAACTAAAGACTCATTGTAGTAGCCATGAATGTAAGCCCCAGCATAGGTCAAAGTCTTGGCAGCGTACATTTCACCTATGTTAAGTTGCTGCTCAGTTTCACCCGCAGTGTTAAACAGCGATACAGTGGTACACCAACCACCTTGTGGGTGATCTTCCCACTCGAGGCTGTTATCAATAAATGGCGCAGATGTTGTGGTGTAATGATCTTCTCTTAGTTGTGCTCTCTCCATTACCTTCTTGTGGAATAAACGCACATCGTCAGATTCATTAAAGCCGCTGTATGTCATCGCCACATTAGTCGAACCAGAACCTGCTGCATCATGACAATCAGTACAAGTGTTCATGCTATAAACATTGGTTACTGGCTCAGCATGACAGGTGTAGCAATTAGCAACATCAAAATCTTTTTCAAATTTTTGGTGGTTGATATGACCAATTTTTTGCATCGAGTTACGTGCGTAACCACCATCATCTCTCACCACATTACCGTGACAAACCATACAGCCTGCAACGAGATCGGTTTCACCATCAGTATTAATAGCGGTATAACTAGGGTGTTTTAGCTTAGATGCAGCGTAATCCACATGACAGCTTTGGCAGGTTTCAGTGGTGGTGGTATGCAAGCCTTCGGTTTTATCGATAACCATATAGCGTGATTTTGCGATATTGTCACCGCCGCCAACAGCAAGACGTATTATGCCTTCGCTACCAGTATCAATTGCAGCCATTGGCGCATAAAACTCATAACGGCCGTTATCATTCATTGTCAGGCTAGCACCATCTGTTGATTGGTCTGCACTGCCACCGACGATTGTACCTTAGTAATCGGGGCGTCTACGGGCGATCCCCTTTTCTGTGAGCACCGCCATTTCTGCACTGGCATTCTCTAAACCTGAAATTAATAACCCTTCTTCGTTAGTAATTTCAAACTCAAATTTGATTGCTCCCTCTTCAAGGGTGTGCGCTACCATTTCAACGTTAGTCGTTGTTGATTTCTCTACCACTGGCGGTAACGGGCTGGTGCCATCTTCACCGTCATTACCATCTTTTCCATCACTACAGGCTGTAAGCCCGAAAGCTGCCGCTACAATTAAGGCGACCCCACATTGTTAAAGCGCTTCATCATCACTCCAAAATTATTCTTTAGATGTGATCTTTACTCCCCCGTGTATACAGTAATGATGTTTCAACATTTAATGTGTGAATTATTCCCCATTAATATGAAGCCTTCTCATCACTCATCACAAAAATAAAAAGAGCAATTAATATACAGAATTAGATTAATATTAAATTAATATTTACTCAATATTTAATGACTTACAACTCATCGAGAGGGAGTTCAGATTGACAACATACCCTATAGCATTCGGTATAAATGAGTGAATCGATTGCTCCCTACATACGAAAACGCCGGCAAGTTTGCCGACGTTTTTATAGCTAATAGCTCTACTGCGACCTGTAAATTTCACCTTGGCTTTCTTCAAAAATTACCTATGAATAATTACCCCGCTAACAGAGCAACTACCCCAGCACTTCAAAATCATCATCAGCAAGCTTAGCTGTGCCATCTTGTTGCAGTACCCACAGCTCTTTATGGATCACTCCATGGGCTTTGTTCATTTTCCAAGAAGAGGTCAGTAACACAGTATTGTCATCCACAATACTGAAGTTAGGTTCGATATATTCCACGCTATCAAACCCTTCATTAATCAAGTTTTGCCAGAATGCTTCAATAGCCTCTCGGCCTTCAAACTTACCAAATGGCCGAGCTTGCATTATCGCATTCACTTCATACTGCCCCGCACACTGCTTGGCATTTTGACTGTTAAAACCCTCTTTCCAAGTTTCACTGGCTAACTTAACTGCATCTAATAAGGCTGAAGACATGGTATAACTCCAATAGCTGTTACTTTAAAAATGTGTAGCCAGTTTACAGCTAAGATTACGATTGATAACCTAGGTAAAGTAGCAATAACTGTTCGATTAAATAAAACAATTGGTGGGGAATATGGACTATTTACGCCATATGGCAATTTTTAAACAGATAGTCGATGCGGGTTCGATCAGCGCTGCGGCTGATGAATTGGATCTATCAAAGTCAGTAATAAGCCATCACCTCAAAAGTCTTGAGCTCGCAGTGGGGGTGCAATTACTGCATCGAACTACCCGCAAGCAACAGCTAACCCCAGCAGGAACTGATTTTTATCAGCGCTGTGTACAAATGGCAAACATTTCTCAAGCCGCATGGCAGGAAGCACGCGACACTGGCGGAAACATTGCTGGCCCTATCAGAATAAGTGCGCCCCATGCGCTTATCGATTCAATCGTCGCACCCGCTGTGGGTGAACTATGTCGCGATAATACACAGGTTAGGCCGATTATCAGCGTCGCCGATCAGCGCGTCGATCTACTTAGCGATGACATAGATCTGGTGATACGCGTAGGCAAGCTGCCCTCTAGCAATTTAATACAGCGAAAACTCGGCGACTTCAGAGATGTGGTCTGTGCCAGCCCTGCGTATATAGAGCAACATAAAAATGAGATCAATGCCGAGCAGTGGCTGTCTTTGGATTACATTGCCAACTCATGGCAAAAGCCGAAACTCACTCATCAACTAGAGCCATTAGCGCATCTCACTCACAATCAAGCGCCTACACTAAAAAGGCTAGAGTTTGTTGCCAATCGATTCACTGACAACTCATCAGCGGTATGCGCATTGGCTAAAGCGGATCTTGGTGTCGGGTTACTACCCGAATTTATGTTTCAGCAAGCAGAGGCTCAAAATCAATTGGCGATGTTGCTGCCCAATTATCAATGCTCGCTCAATGCCGTATATGCAGTGCATGATTTTGGCCATAAACCACCACAACTAATAAAAACCACGATTGAGCTACTGATGCGATATTTCAGCTGCAATAAAAGTTAGCGTAAAGCCTGCATAGCAGCTTTTATTGATCGGGATTAGTATTTTTAAAGGCCTGCACCTGATTTGTGCTAATAAAGCTGCTAACATTGCTGGCAATTTTTTAAAGCTTAGTGAGAAAGATCAAGATGGGCAGAGCATACCAAAACCGCAAAGAATCCATGGCGAAAACTGCTGGGCAGAAGACGAGACTCTATTCTAGATACGGAAAAGAGATCTACGTTTGTGCCAAAAATGGTGGTTTCGATCCCGACGGTAACTTAGCGTTACGTCAAATGATTTCCAAGGCTAAAAAAGATCAAGTACCCGCTCATGTTATTGAGCGTGCGATCGAAAAAGCGCGTGGCGGTGGCGGTGAAGATTATGAAAGTGCTCGCTACGAAGGTTTTGGTCCTGGTGGCTGTATGGTTATTGCTGATTGTTTAACAGACAATGGCAAACGTACCTTTACTCAAGTGCGTCAAGCATTCGTTAAAAATGACGCCAAACTAGGTGGTCCAGGTACTGCTGGCCATATGTTTGATCACCAAGCCGTATTCGTATTTGCTGGTGATGACGAAGATGCGATCCTTGAAATGCTAATGATGGCCGACGTTGATGTGACTGACGTTGAGCTTGATGACGGCATGATCAGTGTTTATGCTCCACACACAGAGTTCTTCAAAGTTAAAACAGCACTCGCGGCTGAACTTCCTGCAGAAACTGAATATGTCATGGAAGAGATCACTTTCGTGCCACAAACTATGACAGCGATTACTGACGCAGAAGAGATAGAGCAGTTTGAAAAGTTCTTAGCTGCGCTTGAAGATTGTGATGACGTGCAGAACGTTTACCACAACGCTGAGTTACCCGCAGAAGCATAGTATTTTGTGAAAGGTAATAGAGATACGGAAAAGGCACTCATTGAGTGCCTTTTTTATTGGCTATATCAATTAATCTTCGATAAAGCGACTTTTTACTGCAGCCGTTGGTAACAGGCAGATTGCTCTTGTGCCAAATAGCCTATAACGTTGCTTTGCCACTGCATTATAAAGTCCATCACGTATTAATTTCGGTAAAAAACGGCTAAAACGTAACAGCGGCCAAGGTGCATCAAGAGACTTTACAATCTCAATCGCTGCATCACTGCGCAGATAGCACTTATCACCTTTTATCAATATCACGCTATCTAAAGCAACCTCAGTCACACCGAACTTAGATAAGTACCTTTTACCTGGATTAGATTGCAACGAGGCAAACATAAAGCGTTCGCGACTATCATGACTAATCACAAAATTAACTGCGCCGTGGCAAAGATTACATATGCCATCGAAGATGATTATCTGTGATTGCGCTTGCACCGTCGCTACCATTAATTCGCGGCTAACCGAGTTCGCTCCTGCTCGACCAAAAACCGAGTAATATCCAATACCTGCTCAAAACTCTTTGCTGACTGATTCAGTACTAAGTAGCGGCCATTGACCACAATTGAAGGTGTACCATCGATTTCAGACTGAGACATAAGCTTAATGGCTTGAGCAAGCTGCTGATTGACTTCAACCGATGCCAGTTGCTGCATAAACTCTGCTTTACTAAGGCCATAACCTTGCATGAATTCCGCTAATTTTTGTGTTTGTAATTTAATATCACGGATCTCACGCAGCTCCATCACCTCTTGAAATAGCGCAGCATGCGCCTTATCGCCATCAGTCATATTCTGCACGATGAAAAATACCTTGGCGTGCAACTTCATTAGATCATTCCACATTGCGGGGGACTGCACTAGGGCAACATCTGCAGCCATGGTTTTATGCCATTGATGCAGCGGTTGTTCAAATGACTCACAATGTGGACAGCCATACCAAAAAAACTCCATCACTTCGATCTGCTCACCGCTTGTCACAATTGGAGTTGCCAGCGCGCGATAGTTAACACCTTCAACATAATTGGCATCGATTGCATTTTTATCACCGCAAGCAACAACGACAAAGGTCAAAAGTAGCAGCGTCAGTAATTTTTTCATCAAGTATCCTTACGATGTTTTTGTTATACCAATCAGTATAAGCAGTTGGCTGATTAGCAAATGTTTTATTAACTGCCTTTTAATTTAGCATAAAAAAGGCACTCAATGAGTGCCTGTAAATCCTGTGACTAATTAAGATTTATTATGAGCAGCAATCTCGGCGCCACCAGTTCTTAGGCAACATGTCTAAAAAGACCTTAGCCATCAAGATAGCAAGTACAACCGCTGATGAATAAACAATAGCAGCCGGCAACAAGTTATGATGCTCTCCAACTTGTGGCATTACCACAAAGCCAAAAGTATCCACCAGATAGTTAACCAAGACGCCTGAAACTAACGCGACGCCTAGCACGCCGCCTAAATAGCCAAACAACGCACGTTTACCTAGCTCTTTAGTCACCACACCTAAGGTAGCGATATTAGTTGCAGGACCTGCCAACATAAACACCAATACCGCTCCTGGTGAAACCCCAGCTAATAACAAGCCAGCTGCAATAGGCGTTGATGCTGTAGCACAGATATACATAGGCACAGAGATCAGTACCATCACTAGCATGGCTAAAATACCATCGCCCCATTTAGCCATAAAATCACCTGGCACATAAGTTGTGACTAATGCAGCAAAGAACAAACCGATTAATAGCCAAACAGTGGTATCGCGTACTAAGTCGGTGGCAGCAAAGTGTAAGCCTTTACCGATCCGGCTAATAACCGATGTACCTTTAAGTTCAGTGGCAATATCTTTAGTCGACTCACAACAACTTTCAGTTTCAGCGGAGTCTGAACTCTTTGTGCTACAACAAGATGACGCAGCCTCAGCTTTAACCGCTGCTTTGTCACTGCTGCAACAAGTTGATTTTTTGGGCTCAATCACTGGCGACAAATTTAACGGAGCGGCATTGGCAGCCTGACTCATCACACTGCTCTGAGCCATTGGTTTCATACTAACAGTGGCTTTCTTTTCCCCGGCACAACAGCTGTTAGTCGCGACTTTCGGCTGCGCTTTTTTGCTACTACAACAAGATGAGCTGGTAGCTTTCTCGGCCTCAGAGGCTGGCTTAACATCATCGTCATCACGACCAACAAGCAGGCCGGCAACGATGGCACTGGTAACCGCAGCGATAGGTCTGACAATTGCCATAAATGGGCCGAGTAGTACATATGAAACCGTTACTGAATCAACTCCGGTTTCCGGCGTTGACACTAAAAATGATGTGGTAGCCGCTTTCGATGCACCGCTGCGTCGTAGCCCGACTGCTGCGGGAATAACACCACAAGAACACAGTGGCAATGGCGCGCCGAGAACAGCCGCCTTTACCGTGGTTTTAAAACCATGGCCACCCAGTTGCTTTTGCATCCATGCCATTGGCACGAACATCTTTAGCATTCCAGCCAGAAATAGACCGAGCAACAACCAAGGGGCTGAATCAAGGAATAGGTCGATAAAGTTTGCAAATAACATAACTATTTCTCTTTTGAATTCTTACTAACTGCTTTGTTTTGACAATTTTTAGTAAATTGCGCATCGTCATGATTATGGCCATGCTCATGTGAATCACCTTCACAGCGAATATTGTCGGTACTTGATTCCAACGCCTCTAATATAGAGCAATGCTCTGCACTTTCTGGCCCGCCGCAGCAAGCTTGGGATAGCCTTTGTAGTGATAGTTGAAAATGATTCAACTCAGCAATTTTAGCTTCAACGTTGGCTAACTTGTCATCGACTAAGCCTTTAACATCGGCACAAGCCCAATTAGACTTATCCAGCTCAATCGACAACAGCTCAGTGATCTCAGCAAGGGTAAAACCAACCGCTTTAGCCCGCAAAATAAATCGTAAACGCTCTGCGTCATTTTCGGTATAGATGCGATAACCAGAATCAGTTCTTGATGAAGGCGATAACAAACCGTGCTTCTCGTAAAACCTTAACGTATCCGTTTTGACCTCACACAACTGTGCTAGCTCACCAATTCGATACATCGACTTCCCCTTGTATAAAGCATTTACATTGCCAAATATTATCGTGCAGATATTTATCAATAAACCAAGTATAAACCTTGGAGTTGTATCCAAGGTCAAGGCTTATTCTGGCTAAAAAGTTAGATCAAAGCTTGTTCTGTTTACCGTATTGTGAAATCGCGCAGAAAAAAACACCGCCAAGGGTAAAATTACGGTAAAATACGCGCGCCGTGACGGGAGAGTAAAAATAGTGAGGGACTTTTGGAAAGCAGTGTAGAGGTAAGCAAGCCTGATACTGTTCTGTTTTCCGAAAGATCCTTAAAATAACTACTGGACCCTGTACCTACAATGAATAATGCCAGACCTATTCGTCGCGCGCTGTTAAGCGTTTCAGATAAAACCGGAATCTTAGAGTTTGCACAAGCGTTGCATGCTCAAGGTGTTGAGCTACTATCTACTGGTGGCACCGCCCGCCTGTTGGCAGATAATGGTGTGCCTGTCATTGAAGTATCGGATTACACTGGTCATCCAGAAATTATGGATGGTCGTGTAAAGACTTTGCATCCTAAAGTGCATGGTGGCATTTTGGCGCGCCGTGGTATCGACGAAATCGTTATGGAGCAAAACAACATCAATCCAATCGATTTGGTTGCTGTTAACTTGTACCCATTTGCCGAAACTGTTGCTAAAGAAGGTTGTACCTTAGCGGACGCTGTCGAAAACATCGACATTGGCGGCCCGACCATGGTTCGCTCTACCGCAAAAAATCACAAAGATACCACTATCATTGTTAATGCTAGCGACTACGGCCGCGTGATTGCTGAGATGCAAGCAAACGAAGGTAGCACGACACTGGAAACACGTTTCGATCTTGCTATTGCCGCTTTTGAACATACAGCTGCATACGATGGCATGATCGCTAACTACTTCGGTACTAAAGTACCAGCTCACAGTAAAGATGAGTGCCACGAAGATTCTAAGTTCCCACGCACTTACAACACTCAACTAGTCAAAAAGCAAGACTTACGTTATGGCGAAAACAGCCATCAAACAGCCGCTTTCTATGTTGATACCAATATCGATGAAGCTTCTGTTGCAACAGCAATTCAGCTGCAAGGTAAAGCGCTTTCTTACAACAACATTGCTGATACCGATTCGGCATTAGAGTGTGTTAAAGAGTTTGACGAGCCAGCTTGTGTCATCGTTAAGCACGCTAACCCATGTGGTGTGGCGATTGGTGACAATCTACTTGAAGCATACAACCGCGCATTCCAAACTGATCCAACCTCAGCATTTGGTGGCATCATCGCCTTTAACGGCGAATTAGATGCAGCCACAGCAACAGCGATTGTTGAGCGTCAGTTTGTTGAAGTGATTATTGCCCCATCAGTTAGCCAAGCAGCTCGCGACGTTGTTGCTGCCAAAGCCAACGTACGTTTACTTGAGTGTGGCCAATGGGCAAGCAAGACTGCCAGCCTAGATTACAAACGCGTTAATGGCGGCTTATTGCTGCAAGATCGCGACCAAGGCATGGTTGCGATTGATGACGTTAAAGTCGTTTCTAAACGTCAACCAACAGCTGCAGAAATGAAAGATCTAATGTTCTGCTGGAAAGTGGCTAAGTTTGTTAAATCAAACGCAATCGTTTATGCCAAGAACAGCATGACTATCGGTGTGGGCGCAGGCCAAATGAGCCGTGTATACAGTGCTAAAGTTGCTGGTATTAAAGCTGCTGATGAAGGTTTAGTGGTGCAAGACTCTGTGATGGCATCTGATGCATTCTTCCCATTCCGTGACGGTATTGATGCTGCAGCAGAAGCGGGCATTAGCTGCATCATTCAGCCAGGCGGTTCTATTCGTGATGAAGAGATTATCGCAGCAGCTGATGAGCACGGCATGGCAATGGTATTTACCGGCATGCGTCACTTCCGTCATTAATTTATATGAAGCTTTAGGTTTTAGGTTCTAGGTTCTAGGTTCTAGGTTCTAGGTTCTAGGTTCTAGGTTCTAGGTTCTAGGTTCTAGGTTCTGCACCTTAGGGTCTTTGCCTCAAGCTTCTAAAAATTGATTTTTAACGTTTAGAGCAAGCCATTTTTTCTATGTCAAAGAAAGCACGCGCAGCGTATGCCAATACGTGAGCATGCTTGATGCAGAGATAGGAAAAATGGCGCAGCTATAAAAGGTAAAGATATGAAAGTATTAATTATTGGTGGTGGCGGTCGCGAACATGCATTGGCATGGAAAGCGGCGCAATCGTCGCAAGTAGAAACCGTTTTTGTTGCACCGGGTAACGCTGGCACAGCATTAGAGCCGAAGCTAGAAAACGTAGCGATCAATGTTGAAGAGATCTCTGCGCTAGTCGCTTTTGCTACCGAGCAAAAAGTGGCAATTACCATAGTCGGTCCAGAAGTACCGCTGGCTTTAGGTGTGGTCGATGCGTTTAATGAAGCGGGACTGCCAATATTTGGCCCAACCAAAGGCGCTGCGCAGTTAGAATCTTCAAAAGCATTTACGAAAGATTTTTTAGCGCGTCACAATATTCCTACAGCAGCTTACTCAAACTTTACTGAGATTGAGCCGGCTAAAGCTTACGTGACTGAAATGACAGCGACCACTGGTTTCCCTATCGTTATTAAAGCTGATGGCTTAGCGGCAGGAAAGGGCGTGATTATTGCGGCAGATCAAGCAGAAGCTGATGCTGCAATCGAAGATATGCTAGCGGGTAACCTATTCGGTGAAGCGGGTTCTCGTGTGGTAGTTGAAGAATTCCTCAAAGGCGAAGAAGCAAGCTTCATCGTGATGGTTGATGGCAAGAACATTCTGGCGATGGCCAGCAGCCAAGATCATAAAGCCCGTGATAACGGCGATCATGGCCCTAATACTGGTGGCATGGGTGCATACTCACCAGCACCAGTAGTGACCCAAGCGGTTCACGATTGGACCATTGCAAATGTGATTCGCCCAACGGTTGATGGCATGGCCGCTGAAGGCAATGTCTATACTGGTTTCCTTTATGCGGGTCTAATGATCGCTCCAGATGGCAGCGCAAAAGTACTTGAGTACAACTGCCGCTTTGGTGACCCTGAAACTCAGCCAATCATGATGCGCTTAAAATCGGATCTGGTTGAGCTTTGCTTAGCATCAACCCGTGGTGAACTTGATCAGGTGACTGCTGAGTTTGATTCGCGTGCAGCTGTTGGCGTGGTTTTGGCCGCAGGCGGATACCCAAATGCATACCGCAAACATGATGTTATTGAAGGTCTAGACCTTGGTAATAACAATGCCAAAGTATTCCATGCCGGTACCAGCATCAAAGATGGTCATGTTGTAACTAATGGCGGTCGCGTACTTTGTGCAACGGCATTAGGTAATAGCGTCACTGAAGCTCAAGCTTGCGCTTACCAATTAGTAGACGCCATCCATTGGGATGACGTGTATTTCCGCACCGATATCGCTTATCGAGCAATAGCAAGAGAGAACAGCTAGAGCCGAAAGCTTATGCTAAACCGCTTAAAGCCCAGTTATCACTGGGCTTTTTATTTTCCGTCACAAAAGCAGATATGCAGATATTTCCCCCTAACACCTAACACCTAACACCTAACACCTAACATCTAACACCTAACACCTAGCA
>NZ_JBFRIY010000007.1:6392-6620 GCF_041468565.1 Shewanella sp. 10N.286.54.B9 | reverse complement strand
AGCCAGTAGATTAACTTACTCAAATTGCAGACGTAAAAAAGCCCGTTGCGTTAGCAACGGGCTTTCTCGTATTAGGCGCCTGGAAATGACCTACTCTCACATGGGGAAACCCCACACTACCATCGGCGATACTGTGTTTCACTTCTGAGTTCGGAATGGGATCAGGTGGGACCACAGCTCTATGGTTTCCAGACAAATTTGGCTATTACTTTCAGCTTTTAAAAAGCT
>NZ_JBFRIY010000007.1:2334-5575 GCF_041468565.1 Shewanella sp. 10N.286.54.B9 | reverse complement strand
CACATTAAGTGCTTCTAATTCTGGTTTCTGTCGAAACATCAGTCTCATACAAAACCCATCAGGGTTGTATGGTTAAGCCTCACGAGTCATTAGTATCAGTTAGCTCAACGCCTCACAACGCTTACACACCTGACCTATCAACGTCCTAGTCTCGAACGGCTCTTTAGAGGAATTAAATTCCTAGGGATGACTCATCTTAGGACTCGCTTCCCGCTTAGATGCTTTCAGCGGTTATCGATTCCGAACGTAGCTACCGGGCAATGCTATTGGCATAACAACCCGAACACCAGCGGTTCGTCCACTCCGGTCCTCTCGTACTAGGAGCAGCTTCCTTCAA
This sequence comes from Shewanella sp. 10N.286.54.B9, assembly GCF_041468565.1. Lineage (NCBI taxonomy): Bacteria > Pseudomonadati > Pseudomonadota > Gammaproteobacteria > Alteromonadales > Shewanellaceae > Shewanella > Shewanella sp. 10N.286.54.B9. The sequence continues at coordinate 5,238 of NZ_JBFRIY010000007.1, read as the reverse complement.
TCATCCAACGCCCACGGCAGATAGGGACCGAACTGTCTCACGACGTTCTGAACCCAGCTCGCGTACCACTTTAAATGGCGAACAGCCATACCCTTGGGACCGACTTCAGCCCCAGGATGTGATGAGCCGACATCGAGGTGCCAAACACCGCCGTCGATATGAACTCTTGGGCGGTATCAGCCTGTTATCCCCGGCGTACCTTTTATCCGTTGAGCGATGGCCCTTCCATACAGAACCACCGGATCACTATGACCTACTTTCGTACCTGCTCGACGTGTATGTCTCGCAGTTAAGCTGGCTTATGCCATTGCACTAACCGTACGATGTCCGACCGTACTTAGCCAACCTTCGTGCTCCTCCGTTACTCTTTGGGAGGAGACCGCCCCAGTCAAACTACCCACCAGGCACTGTCCCGAACCCCGATTCAGGGGCCGCGGTTAGAACATCAAAACTACAAGGGTGGTATTTCAAGGTTGACTCCACTCCATCTAGCGACGAAGCTTCAAAGTCTCCCACCTATCCTACACATGTAGGTTCAATGTTCAGTGCCAAGCTATAGTAAAGGTGCACGGGGTCTTTCCGTCTAGCCGCGGGTATACGGCATCTTCACCGCAATTTCAACTTCACTGAGTCTCGGCTGGAGACAGCGTGGCCATCATTACGCCATTCGTGCAGGTCGGAACTTACCCGACAAGGAATTTCGCTACCTTAGGACCGTTATAGTTACGGCCGCCGTTTACCGGGGCTTCGATCATGAGCTTCTCCGAAGATAACCCAATCAATTAACCTTCCGGCACCGGGCAGGCGTCATACCGTATACTTCCTCTTGCGAGTTTGCACAGTACTGTGTTTTTGATAAACAGTTGCAGCCACCTGGTATCTGCGACTGCCAGCAGCTTAAGGAGCAAGTCCTATCACCGCCGGCAGCGTACCTTCTCCCGAAGTTACGGTACCATTTTGCCTAGTTCCTTCAGCCGAGTTCTCTCAAGCGCCTTGGTATTCTCTACCCAACCACCTGTGTCGGTTTGGGGTACGATTCCTACTAACCTGAAGCTTAGAAGATTTTCCTGGAAGCATGGCATCAACTACTTCAGTCCCTTAGGACCTCGTCATCAACTCTCAGCCTAGTGTGTACCCGGATTTGCCTAAGTACACAGCCTACAGCCTTAAACGCGGACAACCAACGCCGCGCTAGCCTAGCCTTCTCCGTCTCTCCATCGCAGTTAGCAGAAGTACAGGAATATTAACCTGTTTCCCATCGACTACGCCTTTCGGCCTCGCCTTAGGGGTCGACTCACCCTGCCCTGATTAACATTGGACAGGAACCCTTGGTCTTTCGGCGAGGGAGTTTTTCACTCCCTTTATCGTTACTCATGTCAGCATTCGCACTTCTGATACCTCCAGTGTGGGTTACCCCTTCACCTTCAACGGCTTACAGAACGCTCCTCTACCGCACTAGATAAATCTAGTACCCATAGCTTCGGTGTATTGCTTAGCCCCGTTAAATCTTCCGCGCAGGCCGACTCGACTAGTGAGCTATTACGCTTTCTTTAAATGATGGCTGCTTCTAAGCCAACATCCTAGCTGTCTAAGCCTTCCCACATCGTTTCCCACTTAGCAATAACTTTGGGACCTTAGCTGATGGTCTGGGTTGTTTCCCTTTTCACGACGGACGTTAGCACCCGCCGTGTGTCTCCCGTATAGTACTCATTGGTATTCGGAGTTTGCAAAGGGTTGGTAAGTCGGGATGACCCCCTAGCCTTAACAGTGCTCTACCCCCAATGGTATTCGTACGAGGCGCTACCTAAATAGCTTTCGAGGAGAACCAGATATCTCCCGGTTTGATTGGCCTTTCACCCCCAGCCACAAGTCATCCGCTCATTTTTCAACATAAGTCGGTTCGGTCCTCCAGTTGATGTTACTCAACCTTCAACCTGCCCATGGCTAGATCACCGGGTTTCGGGTCTACACCTTGCAACTAAACGCGCAGTTAACACTCGGTTTCCCTACGGCTCCGCTATTCGCTTAACCTCGCTACAAAATGTAAGTCGCTGACCCATTATACAAAAGGTACGCAGTCACGGTCTCAAGAACCGCTCCCACTGCTTGTACGTATACGGTTTCAGGTTCTATTTCACTCCCCTCACAGGGGTTCTTTTCGCCTTTCCCTCACGGTACTGGTTCACTATCGGTCAGTCAGGAGTATTTAGCCTTGGAGGATGGTCCCCCCATGTTCAGACAAGATGTCACGTGTCCCGTCCTACTCGTTTTCACGTAAAGTTAGTTTTCATGTACGGGGCTATCACCCTGTGCCGCTGTGCTTTCCAACACATTCCACTAACACCCTCTACGCTTAAGGGCTAATCCCCGTTCGCTCGCCGCTACTAGGGGAATCTCGGTTGATTTCTTTTCCTCCGGGTACTTAGATGTTTCAGTTCCCCGGGTTTGCCTCTTTAACCTATGAATTCAGTTAAAGATACATGCTTATGCATGTGGGTTTCCCCATTCGGACATCGTTAGCTCAAATGCTTGTTACTAGCTCGCCAACGCTTTTCGCAAGTTACTACGTCCTTCATCGCCTCTGACTGCCAAGGCATCCACCATATACGCTTAGTCACTTAACCATACAACCCAAATAAGTCTCTATGAGAGATATCCGTTGTTTCAAGCGGGTAAGCTTAAAACAGTCGTATCGTAACTAATGGTTTCTACTTTCGCCAAAATTAGAATTTTTAACTCGTTCATCAACATAAATGCTAACTCACAAGCCAAGACACTTAATGTTTAAGTGTTTAGAACTCAATTTTTTAATTTCGCGTTAATCCTATAAATAACAGTACGATAAATCGTAGTTGTTATCCCTTTCAGATTAACACTATCAGCTTTCCAAATTTTTAAAGAACG
>NZ_JBFRIY010000006.1:0-48205 GCF_041468565.1 Shewanella sp. 10N.286.54.B9 | reverse complement strand
AATTCGTGGGGATCCGTCAGACACTGCTGCCACTTATTCCTGACCCTACTTATTCTTATTGGATAAATAAATAGTGGTTATCAAATGAGGTTTAATCAGTCATGATGAGTGGATTAATTGGAAACTGGAGTTCGCGTCGATTATGTCTCTTACTAAGCAATTAGCCCTTTTTCTTGATGTGGTTCAGCAAGGTTCTTTTACAAAAGCTGCTACCTTGCATGATATGGATAATTCGCTACTGTCGAAGCAGATTAAAAAGCTTGAAACTGAGCTTGGGGTGCAACTGCTCAACCGTTCTACACGTTCTTTTTCGCTGACTTCTGCAGGGGAAGAGATTTTAGAACAAACTCAGAATTTGATGGAAACCTTAACCCAAATTCAAAATATTGCTGACTCCTATCAGTCAGAACCCAAAGGCATCATTCGTATTTCTTCGGCCATTTATTTCGGCCAGCAGTACTTACAACCTGTGATTGCCAAGTTCATGACCTTGTATCCCAATGTCAAAGTCACGCTGTCACTTGATGATAAGCGGACCGATATTATTTCTGATCACTTTGATGTGGCATTTAGAGTGGGCAAGTTGGCTGAATCAAATTTAATCGCCAAAAAAATTGCTAAAACCCATTTTGCGATAGTGGCATCAGAATCATTTATCGAGCAACATGGAATGCCGCAAACTCCTGAGGAGTTAATTCAGTTACCAGCTGTCATTTACAGCAATGGTAATGTCAGTTTAGATCAGATGTGCCTGACGGAAGCGCCTCATGGCGAGCAATACAAGATGTATAAAATGCGTGGCAATTACAAAGTCAGCGATGTGCGCACATTGATTGAAGCAGTGAAATCAGGTTTAGGTTATAGCTTAATTGATTTGTTTAATTTGGATGAGCCAATCACCCAATCTCAGTTGGTACCGTTATTGACCGATCACGGCTTATCGACTTTAGATACTGGCATTTATGCCGTTTACCCACACCGTAAACAAACCTTATTAGTTAGTGAATTTATCAAAGCGGTGCAAGAACATATTGGGACTCCGCCATTTTGGCTTGAGCATATGCCTGGCTATAAAAATATGTATAAGTGAGGCATATTGGGCTGCTTTGCAGCCCAATATTCGATGAGAGTTTAGCTACTCTCATCCATTTACACTGAATAAATTTATATTTCAGTGACAAAATTCATATATTGCTGCATATCACCTACCACAGCTTGTTCCATCAAGGCGCCAGTGGTCTTGGCATAGGGCTGCTGAAAGTGAATGTCCCATACGTCCGATTCCTTGCGCCAATGCTCATACACAGCTAACGTGCTGTCGTCACCTTCGACGGTGTACAAATCAAACAACAAGTTACCTTGTTCAGTACGAGAGTGTTTAATATGCTCTTCAAATTGAGCCAATAATTGCTGGCGCATTTGTGGATTGATTTTGAAAATGAAAAAGATAATAAATACTTCATCTTCAGGATCAGCAGGCTTAATTGCTATAGGCAATGGGTTGGTTTCGCCTAAATGAAACACTTCTACAGGTTGCTCTAGTGCCAATTCAAATAAAGCGATCATTGCAGCTGTGTGTGGTAGTGTCATGTGATGTTCAAGGGCTGCCTTATCTGCCCAGCGTTCATAGGCAAAAAATACATTTGGATTGCTATTATCAACAAACATTTTCATTTCAACATTGCCAGCTTCATTCGCGGCGCCTTGCTTATTTGTCATTAAAGCTGCTTTAAATTCTGCTTGGTATTCTGGCTTTACCGTAAATTTTACAATTTGATTTAACATCGTCAGTTCCTTGATGCCGCATTGATTAAGCCCAATGCGGTGTGGATTAAATAGTACTTAATAGGCGATTGTGTCATGGTCAAATTCGATGACTTGTTCGATAACTGATCCCAAGACTTATGCGCCGCCTTATGCGAGAAGCTAAAAGCCTTCCAAAACGATTTTTCCCTTGGCTTTTTGGCTCTCAAGTAATTGATGAGCCTGACGTAAATTTGTGGCATTTATAGTGCCGAAATGATTGCCAACCGTAGTTTTGATCACGCTATCATCGATCAAAGTAGAAACAGCATTAAGTAACTCATGTTGCGCTTGCATATCTTCAGTTTTAAATAAAGAGCGAGTAAACATCATTTCCCAGTGTACTGATACCGACTTCATTTTAAACGGCATGATATTGAGCGTATCAGGGTCATCAATTAAGGCGAACTTGCCTTGAGGTTTAATGACTTTTTCTATTTCGATTAAATGTTGCTCGGTATTATTTAAACTCACCACATAGTCAACTTCAGCCAACGATTGCACGGCAAATTCTTCACTTAATGGATTACGATGGTTGATAATATGATCAGCGCCTAAATCTTCTAACCATGAAACGGTTTCAGGTCGTGACGCCGTTGCAATGAGCTCAAGATTAGTTAACTGCTTAATTAATTGCACCATTACTGAGCCTACGCCTCCAGCTGCGCCAATCACTAGAATGCGTTTTTTAGCAGGCTGCTCTTGTGCAGAACTATCTGAACTATTTTCTTGCTGGCGCTCGCCTTGTAAGCGTTCAACGTCTAATCGATCAACATCTAATCGATCAAATAGTAATTCCCATGCAGTAATAGTCGTAAGAGGAAGTGCAGCAGCTTCAGCATAAGAAAGGCTATTTGGCATTTTGCCTACAATGCGTTCATCAACTAACTGAAATTGCGCATTGCTACCTGTACGAGTGATGTCGCCGGCGTACCACACTTTATCGCCTACGTTAAACAAACTCACTTCATCGCCAACCGCTTTTACAATACCAGTTGCATCCCAGCCTAATACTTTCCATTGGTCTTTTTCTGCTGGCATATCTTGGCGAATTTTATAATCTGCTGGGTTAACAGACACGGCTTTTACTTCAACTAAAATATCTCGGCCACTCACAACGGGTGTTGGCAGTTCAATGTCTTGTAGTGCGTTAACATCAGTAATGGGCAAATTTTGTTGGTATCCGATGGCTTTCATAATCTAGCTCCAATGTCTGTTTGATGGAGTTATAGTGCCGTGTTTCTCTATTGTGAAAAAGAGACGTAATCACCAATTATTATGGTGATTAAAGTCCGCAATAGGTTGGAAGGTTATTCAGTTAACGAGATGGTTAAATGGGTTATTTGCATCAAACTGTTGTTTGAGGAAGAGGCAGAGTAATCGAGCAGGGTTTTTGATGATTATCGTTATAGTTAACAAACTCGTTTTGGGCAAAGTGGCTCAAGACTAACCAGAAAGAAAGTTAAAGTATCAACTTATCTCAGGACGGGACAAACGTTAGATACAAAAAAGCCACTCTACTGAGTGGCTTTTTTGTTTTTATGGTGCCGGCACCAAGAGTCGAACTCGGGACCTACTGATTACAAGTCAGTTGCTCTACCAACTGAGCTATGCCGGCTTATTTTGCTAACAAGTTATCTAACAGTGCAGATAAACTCATTAAAAAATGTTGGTGCCCGAACCCGGAATCGAACCAGGGACACGAGGATTTTCAATCCTCTGCTCTACCGACTGAGCTATTCGGGCAACTAATCGCTGTAAAGATATAAGCGTTAGATTTGCTACTTCAAACTAAGCTGTTAAAGCCTGTGTCGTTTGGAGTGCGCGTATATTATAGCGATGCTTTGCATGGTGCAAGCGCTTTTTTCGATATATGGCTAACAAATAGCCGTACAAACTCAATTGTGATGATAATTTATTGTTTGCTGATTATTTTGCCTAGAAAAAGCACAGTTAATGCTATTCAAGTTAATACAGTGGCTTTCACCATTAATATTGGCCAGCTATTGATCTGGATAGTTGAGTGGGATTTTGCGTGGCAACCATTGTTTGGATCAAAGATAATACCAATTGCATTAAGTATTTGACCCGTTCAGAGCCCCTCAGTCTTTTCAATTCAAAGCGCATTGGCAAAGAAATGGTTATTCCCTTTTAAGCCAATGCAAAGCAGAAGTGGAGAGACTGAGGGGCTCACGTAGTGCGGGTTTCAAAACACTTTATGCTTCGCTATGAGATTTGGATATAGAATAACTATTAGCTCAAATCCTACTACTTGCCTACAGCGCTTTGAATTCCCGCTGAATGGTCAAACTTTTAATGCAATTGGTATAATTAGCGAGTGAATGTAAATTTTAGGCACAAAAAAGCCACTCTATTGAGTGGCTTTTTTGTTTTTATGGTGCCGGCACCAAGAGTCGAACTCGGGACCTACTGATTACAAGTCAGTTGCTCTACCAACTGAGCTATGCCGGCTTATCTTGCTAACAAGTTACTGTCTACACAGGAAACTCATTATAAAATGTTGGTGCCCGAACCCGGAATCGAACCAGGGACACGAGGATTTTCAATCCTCTGCTCTACCGACTGAGCTATTCGGGCAACTATCGTTATATAAATATAAACGTTAGATTTGTTACTTCAAACCAAGCTGTTAAAGCCTGTGTCGTTTGGAGTGCGCGTATATTATAGCGCTGAGTTTTATCCTGCAAGTGCTTTTTGTTTTTAGGCAGACTGTTCGCTTAGTTTGTGTGCAGTTGCAAAAATAAGAACAATGCTAACTGATCAAAAATGGATTTTAGCGGGTATGAATGCACTTAGGTGGCAGTCTTTTTGTACTACAAGCTGCAGTAAAGGAGTTGAAATTTTTATCCTGTAATCGTTTTCTATTCTAAAAAGTAGAATGTAAAGGCCTATATTTACTGATTTTAGTTGTAAAAATAGAATGTATGATGGCTCTATATTACTTATTTAGGGGACATGATGCTGTTAAATACTAAAAGCTCTTATGGGTTAATTGCGATCCTGTTGCATTGGCTTTCTGCATTTACCGTAATCGGTTTATTTGCTGTTGGTTTTTGGATGGTTGATTTGACCTATTACAGTGAATGGTACAAAACTGCGCCGCATTGGCATAAAAGTATCGGGTTGCTGCTTCTTTTCGCGACATTTTTCCGAATACTATGGCGACTTTTCACCGCAAAACCTGAGAGTTTAACTACTCATAAAAGTTGGGAGGTCAAAAGCAGTCATGTAGCCCATTTCGTTTTGTACTTGCTTTTAGTGCTCATCATGTTGAGCGGATATTTGATATCAACTGCTGATGACCGAGGTATATGGGTGTTTGAGTGGTTTGAAATACCTAGCCTTGGGGCCATTATTGATGATCAGGCCGATGTTGCTGGAGTTATCCATCAGTATGCAGCATACAGTTTGATTGGTTTGGCCATTGTGCACGCTATTGGGGCATTGAAACATCACTTTATCGATAAAGATTCAACATTACTGAGAATGATTAAAACTCAGCAAGACTAACATTTAAATAAAATTAGCATTTAAAAAAGACGAGCACTCAAAGGGAGATAGCAAGATGAAAAAAGGTTTATTCGCGACGACATTAGCAGCAAGTTTAATGATGGCAAGTACCGCTCAGGCGGCTGACTATGTTATCGATACAGAGGGAGCGCATGCATCGATAGAGTTTAGGGTTAGTCATTTAGGATATAGCTTTGTCGCTGGCCGCTTTAATACCTTTGCAGGTGACTTCTCATTTGATCAATCTAAAATCGCTGACTCGAAAGTCAATGTCACCATCAATACTACAAGTGTTGATTCAAATCATGCTGAGCGCGATAAGCATCTGCGTAGTCCTGACTTTTTAAACACGGCGAAGTTTCCTGAAGCAACGTTTGTCTCAACATCTGTTGATGACAAAGGTGATGGTACGTTTGTACTCAATGGTAACTTTACCTTTAATGGTGTGACTAAACCGCTAGCGATTCACGCTAAGGTAATAGGGGAAGGTAGTGATCCTTGGGGCGGTTACAGAGCCGGTTTTACTGGCAGCACTGAATTTGCGCTTAAAGATTACAACGTAAAAATGGACTTGGGACCCGCTTCTTCTAATGTGAGTTTGAATCTTGTGGTTGAAGGGATTAAAAAATAATTCTTAGCTTAGAATAATAAAAAAGCGCCTTGCGGCGCTTTTTTATTGAAAACTATTCGTCGTCTTTTTGAGGTACATAACCCTCAATTTCAACGTCTTTACCTTCAAACAGAAAGTTAATCATTTGCTCTTCAAGGAACTTACGATCATCAACATTCATCATGTTGAGTTTATTTTCGTTGATAAGCATCGTTTGCTTCGACTGCCAAAGCGCCCATGCTTCTTTACTCACATTGTCGAAAATACGTTTGCCTAAATCACCAGGGTAGAGTTGAAACCCTAGACCTTCAGCTTCTTTGTTCAAATATACGCAGTTTACTGTGCGAGCCATGATTACTCCTTAATTAATACAGAACCTAAACTCGCTAGAATGCGCTCAGTTGCTGAGGCTAAACCAACTTTAGGTGGATGAGGTAAGTTATACCAGACAGAGGAGTCTTGTTCCATGATCTGGTTACCGCTAATCTTGTTTACTGAAACCAAAATCGGTTGAATGTCGAGGTGAAAGTGGCTAAACGTATGCCTAAAGCCAACGAGATCTTCACGATTCTTGATGTTAAATGCTTGTTCATTTAAGTATTCTTCAAGTTCAGCTTGGCTGCTAAATTGAGGGAAACACCAGAGTCCTCCCCAAATGCCGCTAGGAGGTCTTTTTTGTAGATGAACATGGTCATCATGTTCTATTACTACCAACCATGCTGATTTTTCTGGGATCACTTTTTTAGGCTTTTTACCTGGGTAATCAAGCTGACGACCACTTAATTGCGCTTTGCAATCAATTGCAACGGGGCATGCAGCACAGTTGGGCTTGGAGCGAGTACATACTGTTGCGCCAATATCCATCATCGCTTGGTTATACTTCTGAATATCTTTTGCAGGAGTCAGCGCTTCAGTGAGTTGCCACAGTTGATTCTCTACAGGCTTTTTCCCTGGCCAGCCATCAATCGCGCCGTGTCTCGCCAGTACTCGTTTTACATTACCGTCAAGAATGGGATGATTTAAACCTAGTGACAATGACAGCACAGCGCCTGCTGTAGAACGCCCAATACCCGGTAAGGATAATACGTCTTCAAAATCAACCGGGAAATCTCCGTTATGCTGGCTAACAATTTGCTGGGCGGCTTTATGCAAGTTACGGGCTCTGGCGTAGTAGCCTAAACCAGTCCAATGGTGGAGGATTTCGTCTTGCTCGGCGGCCGCCAATACTTCAATGCTTGGAAAGCGATACATGAACTTTTCAAAGTAAGGGATAACCGTTGCAACTTGTGTCTGCTGCAGCATGATCTCAGAAATCCATACTTTATATGGGGTTTTGTTTTGTTGCCAAGGTAGTTGCTTGCGACCATGTAGGTCGTACCAACTGATAATTCGTTGAGAAAATGGGGCTGGAGTTTTCATCGGCGCAGTGTAACCACAGAGGAATACTTTAACAAGTCACAGTTGTGATCTCGTGTAGGGAGTTAACGGCTTAAACTGCAGTAAAATAGCTGACAAAATGAGTATTTTTTGCAAAACAGTGCTTGTAACTCGCACAAACTGAGATTATTGGTATAATTTCGCCTCAATAGGGCTTGCACTAAAGGTTTAACTTTGGATAATGCCTTTCTTTTTAATTAATAGCTGTCTTAAGCGAGGGCGAAAATGAGCGACGTAACAACCGCTGAATTCAATGAAGAGGGTAAATACCTTCGCAAAGTAAGAAGCTTTGTATTAAGAGAAGGCCGCCTTACAAAAGGGCAGGCTCAAGCGATGGAACAACAGTGGCCATCTATGGGGCTAGATTATACCCCTGAAGCGATCGATTTAGTCGAGGTGTTTGGCCGTGAAGCTGACACTGTGCTAGAGATTGGTTTTGGTATGGGAGGCTCATTAGTCGAAATGGCTAAGGCGTCGCCAGAGCTTAACTTTATCGGTATCGAAGTGCATAAGCCTGGTGTTGGTGCATGTTTGTCTGTTGCTGCAGAAGCTGGCGTGACTAACCTGCGCGTTTATCATCATGATGCATTAGAAGTGTTAGAAAACAGCATTGCCGAAGGCAGTTTAGCGCGGGTGCAATTGTTCTTTCCTGACCCTTGGCACAAAAAGCGTCATCATAAACGCAGAATTGTGCAGGCGCCATTTGCTGAACTTATTCGCAGCAAGCTTAAAGTCGGTGGCGTGTTCCATCTTGCTACTGACTGGGAAAACTACAGCGAACACATGTTAGAAGTCATGACTGCTGCGCCTGGCTATAAAAACCAATCAGCTACTGGTGATGTGGTTGAACGTCCAGATCATCGCCCGTTAACCAAATTCGAAGCTCGCGGCCATCGTTTAGGCCATGGTGTTTGGGATCTCATGTTTGAGCGCGTATAAGCGCCTAACTGAAATTTATATACTTATAAAATAAACTTTCTAGGAGAATTACCATGGCAGCTAACCGTAGTCGTCGTTTACGTAAAAAATTGCGCGTTGATGAGTTTCAAGAGTTTGGTTTTGATACTAACTGGACCTTCGATGAGTCTGTAACTGAAGATCAGATCGATTCCATTGTTGATCAGTTTATTGAAGAAGTTATTGAGCCAAGAGATCTTGGTTTCCATGGTGGCGGTCACAAAGAGTGGGAAGGTATTATTGCTACTCAAGCTATCGGTAAGTGTACTGATGAAGACAGAGCAGCAGTTAAAACCTTCTTTGAAGGCCAGCCTGTTTCTGATGTCGAAATTGGCGAGCTTTACGATATTTGGTGGAGCTAATGCCAGAGCTGGCATTGCTTGAAGAGGTTGTCGAGAAAGTACGACCTCTTTTAGGCCAAGGTAAAGTGGCTGATTATATTCCGGCTCTTGCTGAGGTCAATGCCAATAAGCTTGGTATCGCAGTGACGACCAGAGATGGTGTCACAATAGGGGCTGGAGATTATCTCGAGCCCTTTTCAATTCAAAGTATTTCAAAAGTCTTCAGCTTAACGCTGGCACTAATGCATTACGAAGAGCCTGAAATTTGGTCTCGAGTAGGCAAAGAACCATCGGGGCAGTCATTTAACTCACTGGTTCAAGTTGAGTTAGAAAAAGGCCTACCGCGTAACCCTTTCATTAATGCGGGTGCATTGGTGATTGCAGATCTGCTCCAAGGCCGTTTAGGCGCGCCGAAACAGAGAATGTTGGAGATTGTCCGTGGGCTTAGTGATAATCACAGAATTGGCTACGACAAAACGGTTGCCAGATCTGAATATCAACATAGTGCACGAAATGCCGCTATCGCTTATTTGATGAAGTCATTCGGAAACTTCAATAATGATGTCGACACAGTACTTAAGAGCTATTTTCATTATTGCTCCCTGAGAATGAGCTGCGCAGATCTGTCTAAAGCCATGTTTTACCTTGCTAACGGTGGAAAGAGCCTAGCGGGCAAGCAGCTGATAACGCCGGTGCAGACAAGGCAACTCAATGCGTTGCTTGCAACTTCAGGCTTATATGATGGTGCTGGAGAGTTTGCCTATCGGGTTGGCATGCCGGGAAAAAGTGGCGTAGGCGGTGGGATCATTGCAGTGATCCCAGGTGATATGTCGGTGTGTGTTTGGTCTCCAGAGCTCGATGCTAATGGTAACTCACTCGCGGGAACCGCTGCGCTAGAGAGTCTATGTCAGACTCTGGGCCGTTCAATTTTTTAGTATTCTTATTTTGCTCACTTAGCAATGTCATATTTAGCCAATAGTTCGTAATATTGGCTACTTCTTGTTACTCAATAACTACAGCACCAAGCTTTCAAAACACTTTTTGTTATATTTAACAGTTGGTTATGTCTGTTGGCATGCTCTGTGCTTTATCTAGGCTAATTATATTTATAAGCGATAAAGGATTACAGCAATGAAAAAACTTCTTACCTCTGTCGGCGTCTCAGCCGTATTACTGTCAGCTTCTAGTTTGCAAATGGTTAGTGCTCATGACGAGTCAGGTAAACACTTTAACAATGAATGCGAAGTATCACTTAATTATGATGTTACCGTTGAGCCTAAAAAGCTGACTGTAAGTGAAGTGGGTAAAGAGCAATACCGCATTGAAATGAATAAGCTATTTGTTAATGGTGAGCAAGTCTCACTGAACAAGCAGCAACAACAGCTTGTTAGCCAATATGCAGATGAAGTGTCATCACAGGTTCCTGAGGTTATTGAGCTAGTTAATGATGCAGTTGCTATGGCATCAACCGCCGTCAGTATGGCATTGACGCCATTGCTAGGTGATGCAACCGGTTCGAAAATTGATGAAATGATGGATGGTTTGCAAGATAGAATTGAAGAGGTTGCTTATCAAAATGGCGACAAGTTCTATCTTGGGGCAACCGAGTCTTCTCTTGAAAGTGCATTTGGTGAAGAGTTTGAAAAAGAGATGGAGCAGCTAGTTCAAAACTCAATAGGCACCATGATGATGAGCTTAGGTAGCCAGATGATGTCTGGAGACGGTGATTCTTTTGAGGCAAAAATGGATGCATTTTCAGTCAAAATGGACTCTATCGGCGAAGATATTGAACTGCAAATGGAAGAGCAAGCGCAAGATCTAGAAGCTCGTGGAGAAAAACTTTGTCAGAACTTCAAGTCATTAGTTGAATTAGAGAAGAAACTGCAGACTCAGGTCCCTGAGTTAGCAAACTACTCTTTAGTAGCAACGGCAAGCAAAGAGCTGCTTGAATAAGCATTATTAGACACTGTTAAAAACCCTTGAACTGATCCTTGTGTTGCCTGACTATATTGCAACAACCCCTGCATCCCACCTTTATGCAGGGGTTTTCGTTTAAATGCTATCCCGCAATTTGAGTTTGCTTTAGCAAAAATGATAACAGCAAGTTTGCACTTAAATCCCTGCCTTGAAATGCTCAATCCTATAAAAATGCTCGACATACGCTAGTACAAAAGTACTTATATGATGAGATTTAAGGTTTTTTTGGTATACTTCTAAAAATAAAAGCAAAACCATTTAATGGTTAAATAATAACAACTCTACTCTAGCGTACATATATTCACTTAAGGCATTGTTTTATATTTATTTTATATAGGCGTGCCTTAGCGATGGAAGTACTATTACTGTCGTAAACACCTTAAGGCGATTTACATGTTAGAACTTTTAGAACCAATCGCAATTTTTACTCATGTAGCTCGAGCGGGTAGTTTTAGCTCTGCAGCACGAAAGTTAGGTATATCTAAGTCAAAAGTTAGTACTCAAGTTGCTGATCTTGAGCATAAGCTTGGCGTTCAACTTATACAGCGTACCACTCGTAGCTTAAGTCTTACCGAAGCTGGACAGCTGCTTTATGCTCAAGGTGAAGAGCTGTTAAGAGATGCCGATCAAGCTGTTGCTAGCGTTCATAATCTAAATGATGCGACGCGCGGTGTATTGAAAGTAGGCATTTCGCAATCTTTCGGTACCATGCATATCATTCCGGCTCTACCTGAATTTATGGCAAAGCATCCTGAACTTGAGCTGCAAGTTAGTCTACTTGATCACAAAGTTGATGTTGTCAGCGAAGGGTTAGATTTACTGCTGACTATGTCTGAGCAGTTACCTTTAGGCATGGTTGCTAGGCCGCTAATGAAGTGCCAGTTCTTATTGGCTGCATCTCCCTCTTATGTTGAGCAGCATGGTATGCCAAGCCGTCCTGAGCAGTTGGTTGATCATAACTGTCTTGTATATCAAGGTGAGTGGCATGAGCACAGTGTGTGGCAGTTTAAGCAAGGCGATGACTATTGCGAAATTGGAGTCTCGGGTAATTTTAGAGTCGATAATGCACCCGCGCTAAAATCAGCAGCTGTCAGCGGTTTAGGGGTTGTCTATCTGGCGAGTTACTTACTGGAAGATGAAATTGCGAAAGGGACGTTAGTGCCTATTCTTGATGAATGGCAATTAACTCATCACCTGCCTTTGCAAGCCGTTTACCCTAGACGTAAACACCTTGCACCAAAGGTCAGTGCGTTTATTGATTTCATTAAAGATCATATTGGTTCGCCTCCTTATTGGGATGACCCTTATAAAGAATTGTATGCAAAACGTAAGTAAAAATAGGAAACATTGTTTTAAATTTTGAACAATGAATTTCCCTTATCATGTCGTTATGATTAAAGTTTTTATTTATCAGTTGGTTGGATAGTTTTGCTGGTTATTTAGTCGGTGCGAATTTAGTCGCTACTAATGCAGTTTTTTATGGTTTTGGTTGCAGTTTGTTCTTAATTTTATACAATGCAGGCAGTTGATTCAAAACGATTTGAGTCCTATAGCATAATAAAGAATGACCCCTCTTTATTGTGCTATACAAATCAGCGTTATGCAGTTTTGATTCGATGCTGGCAGAAGTTTACGAACTAAAACAATGCTAGCCTTAAAACCATCATCCTAGTTTTGGTTTACCCCGGCTTTTACCGGGGTATTTTTCTGTTAAGCACTTGAACTTTATCTGTACCCTACAACTCAGTCTATTTACTACTATAAGTAAAAGTCTGAATATAACTAGATAGTGCTTATCAAATTCAGTTCAATAAAAAAGCCACTGTATTCAGTGGCTTTTTTATTGGTTTTTTGAGGGCTACGTTATTTGGATATTTGGATATTTGGATATTTGGATAAAGTAGCCTACGTATCATTAGCTGCTTTTTTTAATCCAAAGATCAATTTCAGACGCAAGTACGTCTAATGGCACGGGGCCATTTTGCAATACAATTGTATGGAAGTCCCTTATATCGAATTTGTCACCTAGCGCGGTTTGGGCTTTAGCTCTTAACTCTAGTAGCTTGAGCATACCGACTTTGTAAGCTGTTGCCTGTGAAGGCATGACAATGTGCCTTTCTACCATTTTAATGGCATCAGACTCGGCATTAGGTGTGTTAGATACGTAGTAGTTAATAGATTGTTCACGTGTCCATTTTTTGGCATGAATACCGGTATCAACCACTAAGCGGCAGGCACGCCATAGCTCCATGGCTAAGCGACCGAAGTCAGAGTATGGATCTGCATACATGCCCATCTCTTTAGGAAAATACTCGCTGTATAAACCCCAACCTTCAATGTACGCAGTGTAACCGCCATACTTACGGAACTTAGGCACTCCCTCTAGCTCTTGTGCTATCGCTATCTGCATATGATGCCCTGGCGTACCTTCATGATAAGCAAGTGCTTCCATTTGGTATTTAGGCATCGCTTTCATGTCATATAGGTTGGCGTAGTAGGTTCCTGGGCGACTCCCATCAGGTGATGGATTGTTATAAAAGGCTTTACCTGCTGACTTTTCCCGAAAAGCTTCGACCTGTTTCACTATCATCGGTGCTTTAGGTTTGACTTTAAACACTTCATCGAGACGGCTACTCATGGTGTCAATCAGGGCAATCGCTTCTTGTAAATAAGCTTGGCGACCTTGATCTGTATCAGCATAGTAAAATTGTTGATCATCTCGCATAAAGGCAAAGAACTCTTGGAGATTGCCTTCGAAGTTGACCTTTTTCATAATGTCGCGCATTTCACCGTGTATACGTGCCACTTCTGATAAGCCAAGCTTGTGGATCTCATCGGCGCTCATATCTGTGGTGGTTGTGCGTGCTAGTGCATTGTTGTAATAAGTATCGCCCTTTGGAAACTTCCAAGCACCATCGCGAGTATCAGCTTTGGCTTCAAGCTTACCCATGTAAGCAATCAGTTTGTCATAGGCAGGTTTTACGTCATCAACTAATGCTTGTTTGGCCGCGGTTAGCAATTGCTGCTGTTCATCTGAACTGATTGATAAGGCGTTGACTTTACGTTTAAAGTCCGCCCATAAAGCACTATCTTCACCTTCATCAAATGGGGCGCCTTTGACAATGTTTTTGCTATCAGAGATGACATATGGAAAGACAAATTTTGGTGCAATAATGCCCTTGTTTGCACGTATTTCAAGTGCTGTTTGCAGCTGTGAAAGGCGCTTAGGTACGCCATTTAGGCGGCTAATATAGGCTTTAGCATCTTTAATATCGCTGATCTGATGCTGGTTGATCAAGAATGAGGCTATTTGAGAGTGACCACCATACATCTGGTTGACTGGGTAGCTATGGTAACGCCACTGATCATCCTTTATCTCTTGCTCAAGCTTTTGAGTCAGTAGTTGATAACTCAACTTTGTTTGTCTATCGAGTTTATCTACATTGAGCATATTTAGTTGGGCTAAATGTTTTTTGGTGCGTGCTAGATCTGCATCTGTTGCCGCATCGCTCATCTCATCCCATTTGTCATAATCGGTTTTAATACCTAGGTAGGTTTGAGATATTGGGCTTGCTTGCACATTCTCCATGAAAATGGCTTCAAACAGCGCATTGGCTTTTTCTGATCCACTATTAGATTTTTGAGCTACAGGCTCACTTGGGCTTAAATAGGGAGCTGAAGTTGGTGCGGCATAAACTGCTGAACTTAAGCAAACTGACAGGGACAGAGCGACAACAGTTATTTTTGTTTTTATTGGCATTTTTAGACTTCCTTAGAATTATGATTGTTATCCTAAAGAAGCCTAGAGTTAATTTTTTGATCTAAGTGTTAGAAAATGTTTCTGCTGAGCTGTTTTGTTTAGTAATGGCGAATATATTCAATGCCTTATAGGAATTGTGACAATAAGTCATTTACAAACATATGTCCTTTAGGGGTCAATTGCCAGTACTCTTGGCTTTGTGTCATCAGCCCTTTAGCACAAGCTTGCTCGATACCTTGAGAAATAACACTCCGTTCTAAACCTGTTCTTTGTTCAAACTCTTCCTTAGGGATTGGAGTCATTAGTCTTAAACGGTTCATTAGGTATTCCAGCGGCCTCTCTTCCTCTTCTACAATTGTGGTATCAGAGGTGTAGTCAGTTGCTGCTAGGTAACCTTTTGGGTGCTTGATTTTTACCGTTCGAACTATTTTATTGTGCGCTACTTGAGTGATTTTTCCGTGTGCGCCGCAACCTATACCTAAGTAATCACCGAACTGCCAGTAATTAAGATTATGCTGACACTGAAAGCCCTCCTTTGCATAAGCCGATATCTCATATTGGACGTAACCTAATTCAGCAAGTCGTTTCTGTCCTTGCTCGTAGATCCGCCAGAGTTTTTCATCATCGGGTAGCTGTGGAGGTTTGGAGTGAAACAGCGTATTTGGCTCGATAGTGAGTTGATACCAAGACAGGTGCGGTGGGGCTAGTTCTGCTGCTGTTTCTATGTCGGCGAGTGCTTCATCAAAACTCTGATTTGGTAAGCCATGCATTAAGTCCAGATTGAAGCTTTTATAGCCTGATACTTTTGCCTTTTTAGCCGCCACTTGGGCTTCTGTTTTATCGTGAATACGACCTAATAAGTTAAGCTTGTCACTGGAAAAACTCTGAACTCCAATAGACAAGCGAGTGACTCCTGCTTGCTGATAGGCCTCGAAATCATCATGTTCTAAAGTACCTGGATTGGCCTCCATGGTGATCTCTATGTTGTCTGTAAACTTAATCAGGTTATCAACCTCTGTGAGTAGGCGCTTTATCTGCGCTGCGTCAAACAGAGATGGGGTGCCACCACCAATAAAAATGGTATGTAGTTGCCGACCCTGAACATAGTGCAGATCTTGTTTTAAGTCGGCAATAAGCGCGTCGACATATTCCGTCTGTGGTAGCTCCCCATGTTGGCCATGGGAGTTAAAGTCGCAGTATGGACACTTCTGTACGCACCAAGGGATATGAATGTACAAGCTTAATGGTGGCAAGGTTAACATTAGCTAAAAATACCTTGTTGCTTCATTGCTTCAATAAGCAAAACTAGCGCTTTACCACGATGGCTCAATAAGTTCTTTTCATCGCTGCTCAGTTCTGCTGCGCTACACTGATGCCCTGCAGGAATAAAAATAGGATCGTAACCATGACCATTGTCACCCAGTGGGCTAAAGCCTATGCTGCCCTCCCATGATGCTTGGCATATAATTGGAGTTGGGTCTTTTGCATGGCGCATATATACCAATACACATTGAAAACGAGCACTGCGCTGTGTCTGGTTATATAAAGCCTTTAGCAACTTGGTGTAATTTTGCTGATCTTTCGCACCTTCACCGGCATAGCGCGCCGAATATATTCCTGGTGCGCCTTGTAGAAAATCGACCTCTAGACCTGAATCATCAGCAATCGCAGCGTGCCCCGTTATCTCTGCCGCATGGCGTGCTTTAATAATGGCGTTCTCGACAAATGTGGTGCCCGTCTCTGCAACTTCAGAAACGTTAAACTCACTTTGGGCGAGGATCTTTACACCATAATCGGCCATCAGTTCGGAAAATTCTTTGAGTTTACCTTTGTTGCCACTAGCGAGGACGATTTGGTTCATGGAAGACCTTTAAGCTATCTGAAAATATGGCGGCAATAATAACGAACCGTGCCATTAAATGCATCACTTATATCAGGCTGTAAAGCTTTTAGCAGAGGGGATATTTCAGGCTTGCTGAGTGAGGACATGATTGCAACTTTCACAGCAACAACATTGCATCTTCACACTGCTGAGCTGTAAGTTTGGTCAATGGAGTGGGGGATTGCTCCCCCAGCTAGAGATTACTCAACGTAGAACTTCTGTTTGAACTTCAGCTGCGTATTGAGTTTAGAGCCATGTTTAACTGCAATGTTAAAGTTTATCTGTTGGTCATCGCGGTAGGGGACTTCTGCAATATAGTAAATTGAATCACCTTCGCGGATCTCTCTAAATTTTAACTCCACCCGTGCATCAAGAAGGTTGTTAGCCACCCCGGTAATTTCTACAGGGACAGCGGGATTACCGTCGACGCTGGTATCTAGCACCGAGATATTTAAAATCCCTGAATAACTGCTTCGCTTGATACCGTACGACTTGGCAATACTGGGTGTTAAAAAGGTGCTACTGAGGGCGACATAATGAATATCGTAGTTGCCGACTTTTTGCTTCTGTTCAGCAAACGCGCTACTGACTAGGCATAGGCTGAGCAGCAAAACGGCTATTAGTGAGCGGAACATATTGGCTTTCCTTAGGTATTAGCTTTGTTGTTAGTATAGAGCTTAACTGCGTTGACTGCCTTATACTTCTTATAAGTATAAGGTTACAAAAGGTTTTGTATTTCAGCCGGGATAACCTTGGGTGAGGAGATAAGCACTTGCTTATGACGCCCAGTGAGGCCTTTTAGTATGTCAATGTCGCCCTTTGGTACCTTGCATGCTTTAGCAAGATATTTAGTCAGATGAATATTCGCTTTACCATCAATGGGTGGCGCGGTAATGGCTATTTTTAGCTCATGACCATGCAGTCCTACTATCTGATCTCGACTGGCTTTAGGTTGAAGATGCTCGTTTCAGAGGCTATGTGCCAGTTCAATTCTAGGCGCATTAACGTAGAAATGGTTATTCCCTTTTAAGTGAATGCAACAACGAAGTGGGCTGGCACAAAGCCTTCGGCGATGGGCTTTAATGGACTTTACTCAGTGTTATTGATTTTACCAAGGGAATGACCATTCGTGGCAATCAATGCCGTGATTAAAGTCCATTAAATTCCCACTGAATCCTGCATATTCAGGTAGAACGGGTATGTAAAGCTGAAGCAGCAGGTTTCCCTGCTGCATACATACTGCTACCACTATACGCTTGCCCAGAAGGGGACATATTGGGCAAGTAGGATATTGAGGAAGTTTAGAATAATCATCATCACTAATAGCGATAAATCTAAACCGCCCATTTGTGGCAACATTCGACGTATTGGTGCCAAAAGAGGCTCCGTCAATTGTCCCATGACCATTTCGATAGGATTGTGGCCTTGACTCACCCAGCTCAATATCGCCCTTAGGATAAGCATCCAAAACAGCAATACTCCCGCTTCTTTGAGCACTGATACTAGTGAAACGAGTAAGATTGTTGCTATATCAATCGCAGCGCCAGCCATCAAACTAAGCACTACGAATTTGGCGACCACGACTGTAATAGCGAGCACAAATGAGGCTGTATCAAAATTGCCAAATGATGGAATTATACGTCTTAACGGACCAACAATCGGGTGCGTAGCCTTAACGATAAATTGACTAAATGGATTATAAAAATCGGCTCGAGCGAGCTGTAGCCAAATCCGTAAAATCACCACCATTAAGTATAAATCGAATATTGTACTTACTAGAAAACTAAATGCATTCATCTGTCTACTCTACTTATCACGTTTAATAAAAATTAATATTGCTTCGCCATCTCTTGCGCCCGTGCAATACAATTGGTCATAGCATCATCAACTAAGCCTCGTATATTCCCTTGTTCAAAAGTGGCCACTGCCTGCGCTGTAGTGCCTCCTTTTGAAGTTACATTATTTCGTAGTTGCGCTAAGCTCAGGTCAGGGTTTTGTTTAACCATAAGCGCAGCACCTAATGCTGCTTGTTGTGCCATCTCTCTAGCACTCACTTCGGACATGCCGCCTTTAACTGCACTTTCAACCATGGCTTCTAAAAATAGAAAGAAGTACGCGGGTGAACTGCCTGCTAACGCTATTACCTGATTGAGATCTTCTTCCTTGTTGACCCATACAACCTCGCCACCAGTTGCCATCAGTGTCTCGCATAAGGTTTTATCTTCAGCTGAAATATCATCACCTGCAAATAATCCGGTTAAGCCTACACCTATCTGAGTCGGGGTATTAGGCATAGTGCGTATTAATTTGATCTCTTGCTTAAAATAGTCACTATAGCGCTTAGCAGTTACACCAGCGGCGATGGTGATTATTAATTTATTTGCAAGATCTAAATCACTTAACTGTTCTCCAACTAATGCCATTAGATGCGGCTTCACTCCTAAGACAATGACATCAGCAGATTTTGCAGCTTCTATATTATCGTTAGTGATGTTAATGCCAAAATCTTGTTGGAGCGCATCAAGTTTAGGCTGGCTTGGGTTTGCAGCTGTAATGTGCTCGGGGGAGTAACCACTTTTCACTAAACCACTTACGATGCTGCGGGTCATGTTACCAGCACCAATAAAACAGACATTTTTTTGTGACATTGGGTTCTCTTTTTATTCTAGTTAGGACGACACTTTTACTATTTATAAATCATTTAAAATGATTAGTATGACACGTTATTAAGACTTAATATTTGGGTGAGGTAGCCCAAAACCAAGCTCTATATGTATTAAACATTATTTATCTAAATAGCTGAGCTTAACTGCAAATCCCCCCTTTATTCGGAGTAATCGCGAGCGCCAAATATAGCGCTACCGATACGCACCATGGTTGAGCCATGCGCTACCGCCAATTCAAGATCGTTACTCATACCTACAGATAAAGTATCTACACTTGGGTATTTCGCTGCCAATAGTTGGTATTGCTTTTGTAGCTCTGCCAGTTCTGCGATTGCCGTAGTATTATCAACCTTGGTTGATGGGATTGCCATTAATCCACGCAAGTTTAAATTAGCCATCGCGTTGATCTTCTCTGCTAAGGTCGCAATTTCAGCTGTTGTCACTCCAGATTTACTGGTTTCTTGACTGATATTGACTTGAATACAAACATTTAGTGGGTTCATATGTTCAGGTCGCTGGTCATTTAACCTGCTAGCAATTTTCTCCCGCTCAACGGTGTGCATCCAGTCAAACGAAGCTGCAATGATCTTGGTCTTGTTTGATTGCAAAGGACCAATGAAGTGCCACTCTATATCGGGGCAATCTTGACTAAGGCTTTTTACCTTTGCTTCACCCTCTTGCACGTAGTTTTCACCAAAACGCCTTTGGCCAGCAGTATAGGCCTCTATGATCTGCTCGTTTGGCTTGGTTTTACTTACCGCCAAAAGTTGCACATCTGCAGGGTTTCGTGAACAATTTTGTGCCGCTTGTTCAATCCGGTGCTGGGCGAGCGCTAGTCTGTCTGTTATTGTTGTCATGTTGTATATTTTTGGTTGAATGGATATCCCAAACTATGGAAATCACAGAGTTACTTGCCTTTAGTGTAAAGCACAATGCATCAGATCTACACCTTTCTGCGGGGGTTTCTCCTATGATCCGTGTTGATGGTGAAGTGAGGAAGATAAATCTTCCCGCTTTAGACCATCAAGGTGTTCACAGTCTTGTGTACGATATTATGAATGATAAGCAACGCAAAGATTATGAAGAACATCTAGAGATAGATTTCTCATTTGAAGTGCCTGGCCTTGCACGTTTTCGTGTTAATGCCTTTAACCAATCTCGTGGTTCTGCTGCAGTATTTCGTACCATTCCAAGCGATATTTTAAGTTTAGAGCAGTTAGGTGCGCCAGAGATCTTTAAAAAGATTTCTAGCTTTCCCCGCGGACTGGTTTTGGTTACCGGCCCAACGGGCTCAGGTAAAAGTACCACCTTGGCTGCAATGGTTGATTACATTAATGAGAATAGACATGACCACATATTAACCATTGAAGACCCAATAGAATTTGTACACCAAAACAAACAATGTTTGATTAACCAACGTGAAGTGCATCGCCATACTCATAGTTTTAATGCTGCTTTGCGTAGTGCATTACGTGAAGATCCAGATGTTATTCTCGTTGGTGAAATGCGAGATTTAGAAACCATTAGACTGGCAATGACAGCTGCTGAAACTGGTCACTTGGTATTTGGTACCTTGCATACCACCTCTGCCGCTAAAACCATTGACCGTGTGGTCGATGTATTCCCTGAAGGTGAGAAGGGCATGGTAAGAACGATGTTATCTGAGTCTCTGCAAGCGGTGATCTCTCAAGCACTGATTAAGAAAGTGGGTGGTGGTCGTGTAGCTGCCCATGAGATCATGATGGGAACACCAGCGATACGTAACTTGATCCGAGAAGATAAAGTCGCGCAAATGTACTCTGCGATTCAAACGGGTATGGCACATGGTATGCAAACATTGGATCAGTGTTTACAAAACTTAGTCAATCGCGGACAAATTAGCCGTGAAGATGCTTTGCTTAAGAGTTCAAATAAGCAAACCAATTTTTAATAGGTAAATACTTATGGATGTTCGTCCTTTTTTAAAGGTCATGATAGATCGTAAAGCATCAGATCTGTTCATTACAGCGGGTTTCCCCCCGAGTGCTAAGATCGATGGTGAGCTGCGCCCTCTTAGTGAAAATGCATTTAATCCAGCACAAGCATTGGAGTTTGTTGAGTCATTAATGACCGAGGTGCAAAAAGAGGAGTTTCATGAGTCTCGTGAATGTAACTTCGCATTTGCGGCTAAAGATTTAGGCCGATTTCGTGTCAGTGCTTTTTGGCAAAGGGAAGCGCCTGGTTGCGTAATGCGCCGTATTGAAACTCAAATACCTGAAGTTGACGATTTAATGCTGCCGCCTATCTTGAAAGATTTAGTCATGAGTAAGCGTGGCTTAGTCATTATGGTGGGTGGCACAGGAACGGGTAAATCAACTTCGCTGGCTGCACTGGTTGGCTACCGAAATGCACATGCTCGTGGACATATTTTAACTATTGAAGACCCTGTTGAATTTGTTCATGATCACCGCCAAAGCATTATTACCCAACGGGAAGTCGGTATTGATACCGAATCTTTTGATGCGGCGCTGAAAAGCTCACTGCGTCAAGCGCCGGATGTGATCCTCATTGGTGAGATCCGTAGCCAAGAGACCATGGAGTTTGCGCTGTCTTTTGCTGAAACGGGTCATCTTTGTATGGCGACATTGCATGCCAACAATGCAAACCAAGCGCTTGACCGTATTATGCACTTAGTACCAGAAAGCAAGCATCATCAGCTGTTATTTGATCTGTCGCTTAACTTACGTGGGATTGTGGCGCAACAACTGGTACCTAAAAGTGATGGTACTGGGCGTAGAGCGGCAATTGAAGTACTCATTAATACACCGCGAGTGGCGAGTTTGATTGCTAAAAACGAACTGCATTCGTTAAAAGAAACCATGTCTAAATCTAACGAGCAGGGGATGCAGACGTTCGATCAGGCCTTATTGAAGTTATACAGCGAGGGCGAGATTAGTTACGCAGATGCGCTGCACCATGCTGATTCACCCAATGACTTGAGGCTAATGATTAAGCTGCAAAGCTCTGATACCACGAGTACATCATCAATGGATGGCGTCACACTTAATCTTGATTAGGGCAAATATTACTTTTTATCTAACTGAGCTAAACCTCAGATTAAGCTGGCAATATTTTGCCAGCTTTTATTATAAATAATGATCTTTAAATTCATCTGAGCGTATAGCTAGCAAGTCGTGCTTAGATAAGTATTCACAATTAAAGTTTAAGGAGATCTCTTGGCTAAGTTTTCAGGTTTAACCAAGGAAGAAGGGCACAAAAAACGCGGTAAAACAGGGGTGTTGCTAGTCAATTTGGGAACACCCGATGAAGCGACGCCTTCGGCAGTTCGACGTTATCTCGCGGAGTTTCTCGCCGACCCTCGGGTTGTTGAGATCCCGAAGTTAATATGGATGCTTATTCTACATGGGATTATTCTACGAGTAAGACCCGCAAAGTCAGCCGCTCTATATCAGCAGGTTTGGACTAAAGATGGTTCGCCATTAATGGACATCACTAAACGTCAAACAAAGAAGTTAGCTGAACACTTTGAGGGGGCCGACGATATTTCAGTGCAGTTCTGTATGCGTTATGGCCAACCGTCGGTAGCCTCAACGCTACAAAATATGCATAAAGAAGGGATTGATAAGCTGGTTGTGTTACCGCTTTATCCACAGTATGCCGCGCCAACCACAGCGTCAGCGTTTGATGCGATAGCAAAGGAGTTGATGAAATGGCGTTTTCTGCCAGCGCTGCACTTTATCAACACCTATCACGACAACCCTGACTTTATTGATGCGCTTGCAGCGTCGATAACCAAAGACTTCGAGCTTAATGGTCAGCCACAAAAATTGGTGCTGTCTTATCATGGCATGCCTGAGCGCAACCTTCATCTTGGCGATCCCTATTACTGCTTCTGTAAGATCACCACCAAGTTACTAGTTGAGAAACTGGGTCTAAGTGAAGATCAGTATATAACGACTTTCCAATCTCGCTTTGGCAAGGCTAAATGGTTGATGCCTTATACGGATGCGACGATGGAGTCTTTGCCTAAAGAGGCCATCACTGACATTGCGGTAGTGTGCCCAGCTTTTAGTGCTGATTGTTTAGAAACCCTAGAAGAGATAGCTGGAGAGAATAGGCTCATCTTTGAAGAGGCTGGTGGTAAGAGTTTTAGGTATATTGCGGCTTTAAATGATAATGACGACCATATTCAAATGATGGCCAATATTGTTAAACCTCATCTTTAATGTGAGGCCGATTAATTTGGACAAGCTCAATTGAGAGCTTGTCCGTTTTAACATGAAGTGCACAATATGGCGCAACAGATTTATATTATAGGCTGTCTATTTGGCTGGTTAAGTATTGCTGATAGGTATCTTCACCCCATGCAACAAGATTTCCCTGTTTAAATAGCAGAGGAGTACATTCCTCTTTAGTGGTTTCGCCATCAGATTCTTTGTGATGAGTACGGTAAAATAATATCTGCAAATTCTGTTGATTGGAGATCTTAGCTTCGCTGAAGTCTGCTTTACCAAACATCGCTTTTATTTCATCAATACTCTGCCCGATGGCTATTTCTGTCAGCTGGGCTCTGTTGTAAGCTTGTCTATCTTCCCAATCCATTTCATCTGGAGTCGGGTCATAAGTGGCCATAATGACAGCGACGAAAGCTATGTAAGCAACAAAGATTGAGCCTATGATTACGGGGACTTTGGATTTCATCTGTACTCGGGTTCCTTGCGAGGCAATTCCAATTACTGGGTACGATACTATGCAAACTCATCACGGTAAACGCTAAATCGCTAACTTTTTGTTAACAGTTGTAAGTTGTGTAACACTTGAATTCTGTATTCGTTACTGTGCTTTTGGCAGCCTAAATTGCTTAAGATTAGCGTTAAGTGGCATATCTAATTGAAGTTGAACAAGTTTATAGCTAAGCCTAGCTAAGTGTTTACCCGCTTCGAGTTTTTTGGCTTGTTTAGATCCTACCTGTTCGATAGAGCTGTAAATATTGGCAAGTGACCTAAATATCTTTAACAATTCAACGGCAGATTTAGGCCCTATGCCGGGCACACCAGGGATCTTATTGCCGCTATCACCGGCAAGTGCGAGATAATCAATAAACTGTTTATGTTCAACGCCCAGTTTCTGCTCCATCGCTTCAACCGTCATATAGGTTTGGTTAAAATGATCCCACTGCTTGATGTTTGGGTGATTCAATTGGCAAAAGCCTTTATCGGTCGAAACAATAATAGCTTCTCCACCAATGCTAACGAGTTTAGTGGCTAAAGTGGCGATAACATCATCAGCCTCTGAGTCAGCCTCAAGCGAAGCAATATTATGCTCGCCAAGATAGCGCTTGATATCACTAAGGCCGTTAGCTAACGCTTCAGGCATCGGTTTACGGCCCTTCTTATAGTCTTCGTATAACGCCTTACGCCAAGATAACGCATTACCATCCCATACAATCGCCACATGGGACGGCTGGTGGAACTTTAATAGTTTTTTACAAGCACCATGAACACGCTCTTTAAGCCCGCTGATATCCGTTTCATTGGGTTGGGCGGCGTGGATGCGCCGCACTAAGTTCATACCGTCTAGAATCAAAAATTTATTCATTTAATTACTTTGTAGCAGGGAACGTAAGCGCTTCCTGGTAACTTCATTCGTTGTTGTGAAACAAAAGCGTTAAGGAGTTGATCCATTAATGCCATGAGTTTAGGTTCGCCTTTTAGCTCAAAGGGACCTTGTTCTTCAATTTTTTTGATGGTTTCCATTTTGACGTTACCCGCGACAATGCCGGAAAACGCTTTTCTTAGATTTGCTGCAAGCTCAGCTTTATTGGACTGTTCATGTAGATCTAAATTGCTCATCACCTCGTGAGTTGGCTCAAAAGGCAGCTGAAATTCAGGTTCTATTTTCAAAGACCATTGGTATTGATACGAGTCGCCATTATCCTTTCTAAAGACCTTGATTCTTTCCATCGCTTCTTTTTGGATGCGTGCCACTTTAGCAGGGTCATCAATCACTATCTGATATTTACTTTGGGCTTCAGGACCTAATGTTGCAGCAATGAATTCATCGATACGAAGGAAATACTCTTCACTCTCTTTTGGGCCGGTTAACACCAGTGGGAAAGGAATGTCTTGATTGTGCTTGTTAAGCAAAATACCCAGTAAATAGAGTAACTCTTCTGCCGTGCCTGCACCGCCAGGGAAAATGATGATGCCATGCCCAAGCCTGACAAATGCTTCTAAGCGTTTTTCGATATCGGGTAAGATAACCAACTCGTTCACTATCTGGTTTGGTGGCTCTGCGGCAATAATACTCGGCTCTGTTAAGCCGATATATCTCGCATGGTTGACCCTTTGTTTAGCGTGACCAATAGCAGCGCCTTTCATCGGCCCTTCCATTGCACCAGGCCCACAACCAGTACAGATGTCTAGTTTACGTAAACCGAGTTCGTAGCCGACTTCGCGTGTATATTGGTACTCAATGGCGTTGATGCTGTGGCCACCCCAACACACGACGATATTCGGATCGAACATTGGCATTGTTCTGGCGTTACGTAAAATATCAAATACAACGTTAGTGATGTGGTTGGCGTTGGTTAGGTTGATATGCTTTAAGTTCTCATATCTATCATAGATATAAACAATATCGCGTAAAACGGAGAATAGATGTTCTTGTATGCCTGCGATAATTTCGCCATCGACAAAGGCTTCTAAAGGGGGATTCGTGAGTTCTATTTTTATGCCGCGTTCTCGCCTTAATACGTTAATGTTAAAGTCAGAAAATCGGCTGAATAGGTCTTTAGCATTGTCGCTTTGCAAGCCAGAGGCTAGTACTGCAAGCGAGCAGCTGCGGTAGAGCTGGTAAAGCTCACTTTTTGCATTTTGTTTGAGACGGTCAACTTCGAGTTGTGAAAGTTGATCTAGGCTTCCTCTAGGACTTATTTTCACTATCATAGCAGCTCCTTAGCAGTGATAGTTTGGCTGTCCCTCAAAGATAGCTGGCGTTAAGAATGGGTAACGCCTGGGGAGAGCTTATGAGTCAATGATGACTCTATCTCTGCTTTGATGTTTGGCTTTATATAGCGCTGCGTCAGCTCGTTCAAAGGTTTCTGTAATGAGCTCATTTTCAATAATTTGTGCTGCGCCTATAGATACTGTAACTGTAATTCTCTGATTTTTAAACTTAAAGGGAATACTTTTTACTTTTTCTCTAACTCTATTCAGCAAAGGTTTGATATCACTTTCGCTAACATCTGGTAAAAGAAATACAAACTCTTCACCACCAAATCGCGAGACAAACTCTGTTTCTCTTAAAGAGTTTTTAAGAGCCATAGCAATGACTTGCAATGTTTTGTCGCCTGTACTGTGGCCAAAACTATCGTTAATAGATTTAAAGTGATCAATATCCGCTACCGCTACCCATAAAGGCTGTTTAGTGCGTTTATAGTTGCGGTATTCTATTTCCATTCGCTCTTGTAAAGCGGCTCTATTTGGCAATTGCGTTAGGGTATCGAGTAAGTTTAGCTTTTGCTGTTCAAATAGACGTTCTTTATAGTTCTCTGTTTCTTTACTCAGTTCGTTAAGCTCGCGTCGCAGTGCATCGACTGATTGTCTTAACTGGATCTGCTCTCTATTTTCTAGCGCTTCTTTACGGCTTAGTGCGGTTCGTAGCGCCAGTAATTGTTCTGTTACTTGAGTCTTCAAGTGATTGATGTCATCGATATCAGTCACAGAGCCATCGATATTTTCTACTTGGGTATTTATCTCGCCGTTGAGTTTCTTTGCAACTTGAAAACTTTTGACTGAATGGCTGTAAGAATCGGTAACGACTTCTCGTACGTTGCTTAGGGCGCCGTTGAGTATGTAAAGGAACTCTTGAGATGCCGTTTTCTCTTTAGCGATATTATCGAGTAGTAGACTGAGAACAACCTGATATGCGCTTAATAGCGTGTCGAGTTCGAAATCATCTGTTAACGATAACTTTATTGAAGCAATCTGTTCTTGCTGCTCTTTTCTAAATTCGATTTCCGACAACATTTGAGCCAACTCTTGGGCTGATTGGCGATGTTTAGGTAAGAGTTCAAATTTGTCACCGAGCTTTAATTGCTCATTAAGGATCTCATTGTAGAAATGCACAATTTTTTCTACTTTTGGAATGTAATCCCAATAGGTATGAAAAGGCTTGGCGAGCTCTTTTTTAAAATAGGAGATCTCTTTCTTAAGCTTAACAGGCAGGGAGTCTAGTCGCTGAATTTGGCTAATAATATTAGATAAAGAACCGCGACTTTCTTCTAGTTGCTGCATTACGCGGCCATATTGTTGCTTCAATATGCCATCGACCTCTTCGAGATCTGCAAGGGATTCATCTATTTGGTTAAAACGACTTAATTTGTGACGCAGTTTAGCCAGCTTGTTGTCTAGCTCAATATTTTGCCCTTTACACGCTATGCTTAACTGCGCGATAAATTGCAAAAGTAACTGTAGCTTTTCATTGTAGTCTTCACTCATATCATCAAGGGCTTGCCTTGCTGAATACAGTTTTTGCTGTAGTACACTTAGCTGAGACGTGCTGGCGACTGCGTCCTTCATTTAATTAGATTTTCCTTTATCAACACGTATAGACTCAATTTTTACTGCTTCATCAACAGCTTTGGATGTTGTTTGAAAGCTAAGTGTATATTTATTTTAACAGTTGTCGCTTATAAATTAAATGCATATTGGCTCTACATGAGTTTGATTAATCTAACTCAGTGCTCAAGTTGACATTTTTATGGCTTTTCCACCTTGGCCAGACAATATCACTCTTATGACCATTGGTCTCTATTTTGATGATGCCACGTATAATACTTTTCTCAATATTGAGATATAGCGGCGGGACAAATATACCTGATGATGCAAAATTGAGCGGTTTTAGAGTTACAAAGTAGTCTTTATCATTTCCTAGGGTTGTCGCGGCCGATAGCATCATTTGCAGGGTGCCAAAATGTTGCTCTGCAGAAAGTTTAAGTGCTGGGTTAGTCAATAATGGCAGGCTTATCAGGCCCATGTGTAAGCTCGTATCGCCATAGTTGTCTATTAAGCAATTTCTAATGTTGTTTAATAGCGTGTCTGGGTTTACTTGAATATCGAAATTAAGCAGAAAAACCCCGGGGCGAATGAAGTAAATAATACAGCCTAACTCATTGGATAGGGCGGTTAGCTGCTGCCTATTCATTTTGGTATTACATTCATACCCTTGAGCCAGATCAGAGTTAAGTTGATCCGTTAACGATATTAATGCGAGTGTCTTAAAGGTATTGCCATAGTAGTTAAAGTCGCGGATAAAAGCGGCATGGTTTGCTATTTGAGTTAATGGGTCTAGCAGGCTATTTTTTTCTAATTCAACGGATTGTGCCCGCAAGGTTTTTTTAATACGCCATAGATACAGAGCTAGCACCGTCATTAAGGATAATACTAATAAAGTGATGATCAGGGCTAGCTGACTGTTTGATAGCTCATCTTTTGTTTTTTGTAGGTCGGTCTTAGTTTGGCTCTGTTCGAGTTTTATTTTTTGCAGCTGAAATAGTGTTTTTGCTTGTTCTTCATCATTGACTACTTGGGTATCTTTGGCCTGCAGAGTCGATATTCTCTTAATATGTTGATAAGCCGTCTTGAAGTCACCAAGCTGCTCTAAAGCTTTAGCGCTATAGTTTAATGCTTCGATATGCTCATCATTCAACTTCATGTCATCGGCTATCTTGGCGGCGGAGTTGGCGTACTTTAAAGCCAACTCCCATTCTGAGAGGCTACTATAAACTTGAGCGATTAATAGATGATTGTAAACTAGGTAATGATTGCTGTTACGCGATACAAAGATATCACTGGCACGAAGTAGGTGTGATATAGCATTTTTAGTGTCTTCTATTTTGTAATAAGCTTCGCCTAGGTTATGGAAGTTCAACGCCTGCCCCATATAGTTGCCGAGTTTCGCATCGATTTGCTGCGCATTTAAGTAGTAGTCAATGGTTTTATACCACTGTCCTTGTTCAGCATAAATCATCGCCATGACAGTCATCGTTGAAGACACATATGATTCTTTGCCAAGACGTTGATAAGAGTCGGAGGCGGCAGTCGCGTAAAGTATTGCATCATCCCAGGACTTCAATTCTCGATAAACCCGTGCAAGTTGCAGTTGTATATGGGCATCTTGGGTTGGGTTATCTTCAGCCTTAGTATGCATAATAGCTTCAGAGTAATGTGATAGCGACTTTCCAAATTGTGCCTGTTTGTAATAGTACTTTCCAAGTACAGACTCTATGTGTGCACGCATATAGGGATCCGATAGCTCTAGTGCTACGCTTCTCGAGCTCATTAGATACTGCAGAGCTGGGTCTTTTTGTCGCAGCATCATATGTAGCACCCCTAAGTGCTCATAGATGGTGAAGAGTAAAACTTGTTCTTCTGTATTTTTAGTCGCAGGCAGTTCGTTAGCCGCTTGCTGATATAGCTCAATCGCGGTATGAAAATCTTGCTTGTTTTTGCCGATATAGCGTCCATTTAACATCAGTACATAACTGCTATCTAAACCACTTTCTGCCACCCGCTCAAGCTGATCAATGATCTCTCTGGCTGTTATATATCGGGCATCATCTTTAGATGATAGATCAAGTGATAATCTCGCTAACAAGCGTAATTCTTGTTTTACTTCAGCTATCGACATACCTTTTTGGACTGCAAATTGATGAAGTTCATTTTCATTAGCAAATTCAGGGATGATAGGTAGGTTTTTATTGACTGATAGGCGTAATTTATTTGGGAACTCTCTAAATTCACGTTCAGTAGCAACGGCATCTCGGTTGATGGCATATGATGGCTGACAGAGGATAAAAGATAATAATATTGTGAAAGAGAGAGTAAACAAACTTCGCATGGGAACGTAATTCCTTGCTCTAAGCATCTGCTAAGGAGCTAAATATTTTTGTTATTTTAATTGGTGTAATTAAGCAAAATGTTATACTTTTCGGCTTAATTAAAACAATAATAACAGAAGGACGCGAGAGTGAAACCTGTACTCCCCCTAATATTAACTTTTAGCGCATTAATTTCTCCAATAGCAATGGCAGACGTTGATTACTCAATTGATTTACTTCATCCACAACATCATTTAGCAAAAGTCGAAGTGAATTTCCCTAAAACATCATCTGCTGCATTAGTGGTAAATCTTCCTGTTTGGCGTACCGGCAAATACGAAGTGCTGCCTCTGGCAGATTCTGTAAGGCTTTTTACTGCAACGGACGCCAATGGCAGTCAACTTCCATGGACTAGAACGGCGAGTGGAGAGTGGACTGTTGCGCTTGATAAGCCAACGGCGGTGACTGTTTCTTATCAACTGTATGCAAATAAACTTGGCCAACGAGTCAATCATATTGATGCTTCTCATGCATTTCTCGATGCTAGTGGTACATTTGTTTACAGCCCAGAGTTCAGAGCCGAGCCCATCAATGTCAGTTTGTCTGTACCTGCCCAGTGGAATAGCTATTCAGGCATGGATAAAGGACATACGGCGCATAGTTTTACTGCAGCTAATTACGACATTCTGGTTGATTCTCCGATAGAAACCGGGATCAGCGAGCATAGAGAGTTTACAGCTGACGGAAAGCAATATGAGTTGGTGATTTGGGGCGAGGGGAATTACGACATTGATAAGATGGTTGATGACCTGAGCAAACTAAGTGGCCAAGCAGAGGTCATTTGGGACGACTATCCTTTCGAACGTTATGTTTACATGGTGCATGCAACCAGCGGAGCTCGTGGTGCCACAGAACACTTGAATTCAACCATTATTCAGCGCCCGCGCTTTAGTTATCGCGATCGTAAAGATTATCTTGGCTTTATTAAAACGGCTTCTCATGAGTTTATCCATACTTGGAATGTAAAAGCTTACCGCCCACAAGGGTTAGTGCCTTATGACTACCAAGAGGAAGGAATTACCCAACTGCTTTGGATAGCAGAAGGCTCAACAAGTTACTTTCAAAGCCAATTACTGCTACGTGCAGGTGTTATAACAGCAAAAGAGTTTTTTGAAGATTTAGCTAAAAGAGTGGCGCAAAGTGAGCATACACCAGGGCGGGAAATTCAATCCATTGCTAGCGCGAGTGCTAACCAATGGGCAAGTACTGGTGGTGATTATGCGGTAAACCACAGCACTAACATTTATTCTGAAGGGTATTTGACATCGTTAGCGCTTGATTTTTCATTACTGCATGACACTGAGTTAAAGCGCTCATACCGTGATGTTCATCGAGAGCTTTATAAGTCGCATCGTATTCCGGCTGGCTACAATATCGCAGATGTCAAAAACATCTTAAAGTCGGTTTCCGGAGTTAGTTACGATGATTGGTGGCAGCAACATGTTAATTCTCCGATAAGTTTAGATTTTGAATCTATGTTGGAGCAAGCTGGATTAACTGCTGGCTATGGCGAGGACGCAAAATCGGAACCTTTTATTGGAGTGACGCTGGCATCTGATAGTTTGAAACTGTCACGCGTATTACGCAACGGACCTGCATGGAATGCCGGTATCGTGCTTGGCGATGAAATCGTTGCTGTGAATGGCTTAAAAGTGACGACTGCAGGTTTTGACTCTCGCATTAAAGATTTTAAAGCTGGTGGAGAGATAACGCTGACTTTGTTTAGTAATGACAGACTGAAAGAGGTCAAGCTGACACTAGGCGAGCAGAAAAGTGGCAAAATGGCGATTAGTAGCGTTGCTAAGCCAAGCCGTGCTCAGAAAGCATTCTTTAAAGCATGGTTAGGAATTGATTGGCCGTTTGATAGGGACGGCAAGTTAACAAGCATAGACTAACTAAAGATAAAAAGGCGCCATTGGCGCCTTTTTAGATCAAACAGTTTTACCGGTAATTATTTGGTACTTAACTAATAACTCGTCATCAGTTTCTTTGTTATCAGGGTCGATTGCAATGCAATCGATAGGGCAAACTGAAATACAAGTTGGCTTGTCGTAATGGCCTTTACATTCAGTGCAAAGCAGCGGTTCAATCTCATAGATCTCCTCGCCCATGGTGATCGCCTCATTTGGGCACTCAGGTTCACACATGTCGCAGTTGATACAGCTGTCGTCGATTAATAATGCCATTGAATTAGCGTGCCTATTAAATTACTTGAACCCCGCTTAGCGGAGTCATCAAAAATGATACCTGCTAATTATACCATACAAAGGGCTAGCGACTAGGTTCGTTGCGAGGTGAAGCGGGACTATTATCAGGCTTGTGGCGAGCTTTGAATCCATGTTGATAGTTTTTGAAGGTCAAGATGAGCGACTGCGGTGTTATAGACAGGATTTTGATATTGATTTATAAATAAAAATAGCACTTAGGGAGAAACTAACTCTTAGGAAGAGGCTAAAACTTAGGAAGAGACCATCACTTAGGAAGCGATTATGCCGTCGGATTTTAATAATGAAGCAATACCGCTG
This sequence comes from Shewanella sp. 10N.286.54.B9, assembly GCF_041468565.1. Classification (NCBI taxonomy): domain Bacteria; kingdom Pseudomonadati; phylum Pseudomonadota; class Gammaproteobacteria; order Alteromonadales; family Shewanellaceae; genus Shewanella; species Shewanella sp. 10N.286.54.B9. The sequence continues at coordinate 15,774 of NZ_JBFRIY010000006.1, read as the reverse complement.
ACTCAGCGACAAGATGTGGTCTTTTTTGCAAGTTTGCTCAGAGGGTTAGATGGCAGCATTTACCCTATGTTGCAACAGGCAAAGATCCCGGTTGATCTCTACTCTAGTGAGAATAACTATGACTACCTTCCTGAAAATACAGTTAAAAACCTCATTCAAATCTTGGGTGAAAAGCTGGCTCCTGAAGAGTTTATTCAGCTGATCCAAAGTGCATGCAAAAATATCTATATTCCACAATTTATTAGGCGATTGACTCAAAAGGACTCATTAAAAGTGGCTTTAGATGAGTTTGCAGAGCAGTTAAAGTCTAATATGACCCACACGAATGTTTATACTCAATTTACAGGCGGCAGCTGGTGGATAGTTCGCGAAAAAGAAGGGCTAGATAAAGCCTGGTTCACCCATGCTGAGTTGTTTTCTGCAATATTTATTTGTGAGTTGTTATCAGCGCTAACAAACAATAAGTGGCGACCTGAACAAATGGGGCTTCAATCCGCAAATGACGCTGTTTTTTCTCTATTACCTCAGCTGAGTCGAGCGCAGTTTTTCTGCAATAGGCCGGTGACGGCTTTTTCTATTCCTGACAGCCTAATGATGGCGCCAGTGACTCACCCCCATATTTCGACTGAAGATCATATTGCTACTGAACCGAGACTGAGTAGTTTTCTCGGTACATTCAAGTTGGCTATTCAACCTTATTTGTCGATGGGAAAATTACCGATTAAGACCGCAGCGCAAATTTTAAACTTAAATGTGAGAACCTTGCAGCGTCGCCTAGAAAATGAGCAGGTTCAATATGGCGCTGTGATAGAAGAGATGGTGCTTGAGCAAACCTTGGACTTGTTAAAATGCCCCTCATTAAAGATCACCTCAATCGCAATTAGAATGGGCTACTCGGATGCGGCTCATTTTACCCGGGCTTTTAAACGGCAAATGAACATGACCCCCAGTCAATTTCGGCAACAGTTCAAGTAAAATTTATTGATAGATAACATCTTGGTTATCCCATGCTCACCTAGTGTCATCAAGTGGCTATTATATCAATTTGATATGCGTCACAATTTCATCTAGATTACGTAGTGTTAGCGATAAGTTATTGATATGTAAATATCTGTAATTGCTAATGCTGTAACGCTTTTTAAAGTATGGAATGTTACGCGAGGTGAGAATTCACCAAGCATGGATAACTTGAGGTGCACAAATGAAAAACCGAACGTTGAAGATGTCTGTTGTTGCTGTTTCTTGCTCACTAGCTTTTTCTGTTAGTGCTGAGTCGACTCTGTTTACCAATGTAAACGTGTTTGACGGCAAAAAAGATGAGCTACTAAAAAACTATCAAGTATTAGTGGTAGATAACAAGATCAGTAAAGTATCTAGCGAAGCGATTTCTGTGCAAGATGCGACAGTGATTGATGGTAAAGGTATGACATTAATGCCGGGACTCATCGAAGGTCACGGTCACTTGCAAATGAATGGCACCTCTTTACCGGATATTGAAAATAACCGTAACTGGGAAGAGTTGGCTGTACGCTCAGCCGCACGAGCCAAATCGGCGTTAATGTCAGGCTTTACCACTTGGCGTGATGCTGGTGGTATGGGCGCAGGCCTTAAAAAGACCATCGATAGCGGTGAGCTCGTCGGTCCGCGTATTTATCCCTCTGGCGCATTTATTGGCCCAACGGGGTCCCATGCGGATTTTCGTAACTTCACCACTCCAAATGAAACTTTCTATGGCCACAACTCCTCGGGCGGCCGCCTTGGTATGAGCTGCACCGCAGACAGTGTTGGTGATATTAAAGCCTGTGCTCGTCAAAACTACATGCAAGGCGCAACACAGATTAAGTTAATGTCCAGTGGTGGCGTCGCATCATCGTTTGATCCGTGGCAGCTTAATGCCTATTCACTTGAAGAGCTGCAAGCTGCAGTTGAAGTGGCCAATGCCTACGGATCTTATGCTATGTCTCATGCCTATAGTAAGGTGTCACTGCTGCGTAATTTAGAGGCGGGTGTGAAAACTCTTGAGCATGCCTTTATGTTCGATAAAGACGTCTATAGAGCAATGAAGAAAAATGATGCCTATATGACCACCAATATGACGGCCTTCTCACCCTATTTAGGCGAGATTGAAGCGATTAACTCCAACCCAGCTTCTGCGCGTAAAGCTAAAACCGCCCAAGCCGCTTTTGGTGACTACATCGACAATGTAAATAAGTATCAGCCTAAGCTAGGTTTCCACGTGGATTGTGTCGGCGGCGTTGCGGCCTGTGAGCAGCAAGCTGACCACTCGATTTACCTAAGTGGCAAGTTCTTGGGCAACCATTACACTTTGCTGTCGATGACATCGGTAAACGGCGAAATCGTTAAGCTGGCGGGTGAAGTGTTAGACCCTTACTTTGAAGGTAAGCTTGGGGTTGTCGAAGAGGGCGCATATGCGGATCTGCTATTAGTGGATGGTAACCCACTACAAGATCTAACGGTAATTGGCGCAAACGAGAAATGGTTTGATGCCCCTAAGCGTGATGGTATCGAGACGATGAAAATCATCATGAAAGACGGTGTGATCTATAAAAACACTCTGTAAGTTGATGGGATCGTCTTTAGGATAAAGGCAAGCCATCTAGCTTGCCTTTATTATCAACAGGTTTTTATTTACAAGCTGTTCCCTACAGGCTGTTATCACTAAGCGGGCTCTACAAGCGGATTTTAACAATCAGTGTGAAGGGTTAATAGTAAAGCCGCTATCAAAGCTTATGCATAAAGCCTATGTGAGAAATCAATTATTTTAGAGGGCGCGATGAAGAAAGTATTATTAATGTTGTTGAGCTTATCTTTTGCGGTTCATGCAGACTCTGAAATGGCTAATGGACAGCCGTTGGATCTACAAGCACTAGACTTGCAAACATTAGAGGTGCAAGCATTAGATTGGCAAGTGCTAGCGCCAATTATTAATGAGCAAGATGTTAGCTTGCCGGACGTAACCGAAAGTCAAAAAAGATTACTTGCCACAGTTATTCAACTGCAAGATAGCGCAAAAGCAGTTGATAAAGAAAACGCCGTTAAAGCACGCCAACGTCTAATTGATGACGGTGTAGATGTTGATGCGGCGCTCGATGCTAGAGCGCGCTATATGTCCCTGGCTCAGCGAAGAGCCGAGAGCTTAAATACTGAGGTTAACGGTAAGCGGGTTAGCATGTCAGGTTTTGTGGTACCGACCAAGTTTAACGGCGTCAAAGCAACAGAATTTCTGTTATTGCCTTATGCCGGTGCATGTATTCATATGCCGCCCCCAGCGGCAAACCAAATTGTGAAATTGAGTTATTCGCCTGGGTTTGAAGTTGAGAATGTACAATTTCCAGTGACGGTGCGCGGCACGATTAACGCAGATAAGCAAACTGAGCTAGTGCAATTGGTTGACGGCAAGATGAACGTCACTATGGGTTATGCCATGGATGCACTAACGATTGAAAAATATTACCCAGAGACGATGGAAGCGACACAGCAGCTAGATCATAAAGAGCATGATCGCAAAGGACATGAGCATAAAGGGCATGCTCACTAACTGATTGATGCACATGGAATGAAAGGCGTGTTAATAAGGAAATCTGTATGAATACAATGCGTTTAGCGGTTTTAATTGGAGCCAGTCTTGCATGTGGTAGCCTGTTTAGCGTTACTAGTTATGCCAGTACCAGCTTTGGTAGCCCCAATACCGTAGATAACACCATTAAAGACAACACGCGTAAGAAAGAGTCTTGGCGTGAAAACCTCGCAAGTGAACATAACTTAACGTTTGGGCTGGATTATCAAGTGCTTGGATTGTCTGCAAGTTCTCCTACCGAAGGCGGGGATGATAACTCTGCGGCAGGTGTGGCTCGATTTTACGGTTCTTGGAACTTAACAGGGTTAGAGAGCGGCAATGTTGGTGGTCTGGTGTGGAAAGTTGAGCATAGACATGCTTATACCGATACTGCTCCGAAAGCCTACTCATTTATTGAGCCGGGTTTGGGCTACATCGGTATGATAGGTCCAGCATATAGCGATCAAGGCGGGCGGCTCACCAACCTTTATTGGAAGCAGCAATTTAATCAGGGTAAAACCGCATTAATGGCGGGCTACTTAGATACTTCAGATTATGTCGATACTTACGCGTTAGCGAGTCCCTGGACAGGGTTTACCAATCTAGCATTTAGCACAGGAGCAGGGGCTATAGGTCTGCCTGACGATGGAATTTTGGGGCTTGCTGTTGGCCATATGCTTGATGAGAACTTTTATATTATTGCCGGGGCTGCCGACGCGAAAGGTAAGTCAGATAAACCATTAGATGGCTTTGAAACTCTGTTTAACGATCATAAACTATTTACCACATTTGAATTTGGCTGGACGGCATCGCAGGAACATATCTATACCGATAATGTGCATGTGACTTTGTGGCATATAGACGGCGGCACTCAACATAATCTCACTCAACCAAGTGAAAGTGGCCAAGGGGTTAACTTTTCGGCTAGCTTCTTTATCACACCTCAAATAATGCCGTTTGTTAGAGGCGGTATATCGGAGGGGGACGTCGCGCTTTACGATAAGTCGTTTACGCTAGGGCTTGGTTATTTTGGTTTAGGCGCTGAGAAAAATAACTTAGGATTTGCGATTAACTTCAGCGAAGTCAATGAGTACTTAGGCAAGGCCTATGGCGTGACTGACGATAAGCAATTTACCTCAGAGCTGTATTACAACATGAGCTTGGGGGAATTTGTGCAGCTAACGCCTAATGTTCAATATATTGATAACCCTGCTATCTCAACGGAGAAAGACACTTGGGTTATTGGCTTGAGAGCCAGAGTGAGTTTTTAATTAGTTCTGATTGGTATTATAACCTAGTACTTACTTAGCCTAAACTAAAAGGGCCTCTTAAATAGAAGCCTTTTTTAATTTCAAAACTCAGCACTGATTACTTACAGTGGGGTACGCTGCAATGAGTATTAAGCTGTTGGCTGATGTGGATTACGGGTATCTTGGCCTTGTGGCAAGTTACGCAGTAATACAGCCTTATCTAGATCAACCCCTGCAGGAACATCTAAAAATACAAAGTGTCCCGAACCAAGACCAGCCTCAACACTTTGGCCTTTGCGATTGATTAGACTATCGACCTTAATTGTAAGGTTACCCTGTGGTGTCATTACTTCGACGCTATCACCGACGAGGAATTTGTTTTTAACATCAATCTCAGCAAGTCCAGCTTCGTTACGTTCGCCAGTAAATTCACCGACAAACTGTTGCGTATCGCTAATTGAGTAGCCATAGTCATAGTTTTGGTATTCATCATGCACGTGGCGGCGTAAGAAACCTTCGGTGTAACCACGATGCGCCAAACCTTCAAGGTTATGCATTAATGTTCTGTCAAAGTCTTTGCCTGATGCAGCATCTTCAATCGCTTGACGATATAGCTGCGCCGTACGAGCAACGTAGTAGAAAGACTTAGTACGGCCTTCAATTTTCAGTGAATCGACGCCCATTTTTGTTAGGCGGTCAACATGCTGGATAGCACGAAGATCCTTAGAGTTCATGATATAAGTACCATGCTCATCTTCAAATGCAGGCATGTATTCGCCTGGTCTGCCCGCTTCTTGTAACAGAACGACTTGGTCTGAAGGCTCGCCAGCACCTAAGGTTGGTGTTTCAATTTGCACGTCTGGGTTAACGGCAATAATGTCGCCAGTGTCCGTTTGCTTTGCTTCATGGACATCATATTTCCAACGGCAAGCGTTAGTGCAAGTCCCTTGGTTAGGGTCGCGTTTGTTGATGTAACCAGAGAGTAAGCAACGGCCTGAATACGCCATGCATAGTGCACCATGGACAAACACTTCCAGTTCAATATCTGGGCAGCGCTGACGGATCTCTTCTATTTCATCAAGAGAAAGTTCACGAGATAGGATGACACGCTTAATGCCCTGAGACTCCCAAAACTTGACCGAGGCCCAATTGATAGCGTTTGCTTGTACCGATAAATGCACCACCTGATCAGGAAAAGCTTCTCTGACCATCATGATAAGGCCTGGATCAGACATGATCAGCGCATCTGGCTGCATAGCCACAACAGGCTCCATATCTTTGATATAGGTTTTTAGCTTGGCGTTATGCGGGGCAATATTACTCACCACATAAAGCTTCTTATTTAAGCTATGAGCTTCTTTAATGCCTGCCGCAAGGTTTTCCATTTTAAAGTCGTTATTACGTACGCGAAGACTGTATCTTGGCTGACCAGCGTAAACAGCATCAGCGCCATAGGCAAAGGCGTAACGCATATTTTTAAGTGTTCCGGCTGGGGACAGTAGCTCAGGTTTAAACATAATAACTTCTCTGTTAACGGGTAAGGTTTAGGCAAACGGCCGCGCATTTTACTTAATGCAAGGGGACCAATGCAAGGCGCAGGTCTGCTTATATTAAGCGAGAATGTCGTCAAACAAGTTGCTTATCTTAAAATCTTGTGACGCCTGCTACAATTTTAGCTTAATTAATCTTCTTTTTTAGCCGCTATATAATTTAACTGCTTGAGTGTTTATCCATCACACCAGATCCTGCAGCTTCAAGTCGCTTAAGTATTAACCCGATGCTGGTCTTTTGCACGTTTCTATACGCTAGCAGCATTGAAACCTGCACTTTCAAGAAGCTTGGGTATATACTCGATCAGCCGCAAATTAATACGAATAATATAGGGAGTAAAGATGTCAAAAGAGCATCAAGTATTAGTTGGTTTGTTGAGAAAGTTAAAGGCAGATTCATTAGTATTACCGACCTTGCCTGAGGTCGCTATGAGGGTACAAGAGGTCGTTGGTCGCGACGACACTAGCTTAAAAGATGTTGCCGATATTATTGGGCAAGATCCTGCAATTTCGGCACGAATTATTCGAGTGGCAAATAGTGCTATATATTCACGAGGGATCCCAGCTGCTACCGTCAATGCTGCGATTAGTCGAATTGGGCTTGGCCAAATCAAGACAATAGTGACCTCCATTGCGATGGAACAACTATTTATATCAACCAATGAGTTGGTATGGGAAGTGATGGACGAGGTATGGCGAACTTCCATTGATGTTACTTCAGCAGCGGTCGCTTTGTTGCAACTTTATAACCGCAAGCACCCTAATAGTGGGTTAAATGCTGATACTCTGACGCTTGCAGGCTTAGTGCATAATATTGGCGCTTTACCGGTATTGACTGAAGTTGAGGCTCATCCTGAGTTAGTTGATGATGTTGAACAGTTACGTTTATTAGTGCGTAAATTGCAAGGGCCTATAGGTCGTGCAGTTCTTAAAAACTGGGCTTTTTCACCAAGTGTAATGGAAGTGGTAGAGCGTTGGGCTGACCTGTCTTACAGCAGCGATACTGTGGGATACCTAGATTTTATTCGGGTGGCAGCTCTCTATACCGGTGAACTGCGTTCAGGCAGTGAACTCGACGAACGATTAGCCGTTTTTAGTACTAAAGGTTTACCTGTATCACCAGAAGTGTTGGCAAGTGAAGGCTTTCTAGATACTTATCATTCGATTAAAGCCAGTTATCAGTAAACTTGTACGCTAAGCTATAGTAGAAGGGAGTCATAGAGTGAGCAATATCATGTATCCCTAAAGCATCCAACTTATGAGGTCTACGCGATTAACACACCTGGTCAGATAATGGTTAAAGTTATATTGAATGGATAACGTCGAGCTACTCTCGGTTGTATGTCTGGTACTTGTGTTGCTATTAGCGTTAGCTTTTTGGCAGTTTCTACTTTGCCGGCGCCAATTAAAGCAATTGTACTCCTGTGTGAGTCAGCAGTTAGGCGAACCTTATCTGGTTAATTCTTCATTAGAGAGCTCGCCACAATCACTGTCGCAAGTTGAGCAAGTGGTGTCTCAACTAAAACAGCAATTGCATCAAGCAGGATTCGATAAATTAACCGGGCTAAGTAATCGTTTAAGTATGAAGCAAAAGTTGGCTAGCATGATGCCACTCAAGCAGGGAAGCCTAGTCCTACTTGATATATACCGATTTCGTTATGTAAATGACCTCTTTGGTTTTAGTTTTGGTGATGAACTGTTAAAGCAAATTGCTAACAGGATTGAAGTCGATGTTCATTCCAGTTCAACTATCGCTAGAATGAATGAAGATGAGTTTCTGATCTATTTTCCCGATGGAGTGACAAAGACTGAGCTTGATACGTTTATTGAGTATCTACAGCAGCCCTACAGTGTATTTGAAAGCCCTATAACAGTTAGGGTTCAGATTGGTCATTTGGGGCTAGAACGTTTTCACGGCGACATTAGCACTATGTTGCGCCGGTTAGATTTGGCCCTTAAAAAAGCTAAACAGCTCGACAGCGCGATAGCTCATTACGAACTAGGTGATGATGCGGTGCAGCTGAGAGAAGTCTCGATAATTAATAGCTTAGCCAAAGCGCTGCAAGACGGTGAGCTATACATGGTATATCAGCCGAAACAAAACTATCGGCCTTTAGGGTGCAATCAAGTTGAAGCTTTGATGCGCTGGCAACACAGAACCTTAGGTAATATCTCCCCGGCTGAGTTTATTCCGCTGGCAGAGTATGCTGGAATGATCGATTTGATCAGCCAGTGGGTACTCGATCAAGTTGTCATTCAACAGGCTAAGTGGCGTGAGTTAGGGATTGAGCTGCAAGTTGCCGTAAATTTATCGACTCAAGATTTAAAGAATCAGACACTCATTGAAGAGATTGAAGCGAGGCTATTCAAGTACCAACTTCCTGCTAATGCGCTGTCAATTGAGCTCACCGAGAGTAAATTGATGGAAGATATCGATAGCGCTGTTCTTGCTATTAATCGACTACGTAATATTGGCGTCGATATCGCTATTGATGACTTCGGCACTGGCCATTCTTCACTCGCTTATTTGAAATACTTGCCCGTTGACGAAGTAAAAATAGATCAAGCCTTTGTTGAAGGGCTAGAAACGGATCCACAAGCAAAGCACATAATGGACACCAGTATCCGTTTGGCAAACGGACTTGGTTTTAAAGTCACCGTTGAGGGAGTGGAAACTGAAGCTGTTAAACAGATTATTATTGAGATGGGCGTCGATAAAATCCAGGGTGATGTATTTTCTAAACCACTGACTTCGGCCGAACTTGAAATCAAGTGGCCGAAGCTGTCTAAAGCTTTAATTGTAGAGAAAGGTTAAAAAGTTAACGGCTCAGAAAATGCCTCACCAAGTCGATTAATCAAAATTTGAGGCATTGGGCTAAGTTGACGGTTTTTGTTCATACACACCATCTCAATTTGCGCCGTTACGGCAGGCTTTTTAGCGTTCGGGCGCCAGATCTCTTGTAACCATACTGTGCGGTATTTACTTTCAAAATAGAAACGAGTTCTAATATCGATAATGTCAGCAAACTCTACACCGTCATGACAGAGCATGTCACTGCGATAAACTGCAAAACCCAAATCATGCTCATCCCATAAACTCGCTAAGCTCTTAGCGCCAATGACATGTTCACGAGCACGCTCAAAATACTTTAAGAAATTAGGGTGGTACACAACACCAGAAAAATCGGTGTCTTCATAGTAGATTTGTACCGGAAAATTAAAGGTCTTACTCTGTTGTACTGATTTAGTCGAGGGCATATTTATTGTGGTCTAATGATGAATCTTGATGGAAGTGGCACCAGTTTAACATACCTAACTGCAAACCACTTGAAGAGGCTAGCTTGAGATGTTATTTGCTCGTTCCACGGTTAATTAACCAATATTTTTGATTTAGTAAAACCTTTAATTAATACCAATTGCATTAAGTACTTGACCCGTTCAGAGCCCCTCAATCTTTTTCATTCAAAGTGCATTGGTATAACTCGACAAATTTCTAATTGAATAGTAAAACTGTGAGACTAATTTGAGTTTTCGGTAATAAATCCATTAGAATAATCTCATTGAAGTAAATCTAATTAAAAGGTGTCAAAATGGCGAATAAGACTATTGAAGTAAATACACAGATGTCGGAAGGTTGGAAGGTGACAGCCCAAATTCGTGAGCATCAATTGATCATTGATCAGCCAACAGGCGGTAATGAGGGGGCAAACCCGCTAGAGACCTTTATATTTTCATTGGCTGGCTGTATCTCTACTATCGCCAAAATGGTTGCTCGTGAGCAAAAAATAGATCTGCAACAGTTTGATGTATCGATGAAAGCACAACTTAATACAGCGGGGCTACTGGGTAAACCCTCTGAGGATCCCGTTGGTTTCAAATTAATTGATGTGGTTGTGGTTATGGACGCCCAAGTAAATGATATTCAGCTAAATGATGAGCAGAAAAGCCTATTTTTAGATACCGTTTGTCATCGCTGTCCGGTGCATGACAACCTACTTAACCCCACTGTTGTTAATCACAGCCTTGGTTAAAAAGGAGCGACCTCCTCTCAAGCTTGTTTGATAAACTCATTAGGCATTAAAATCGCTGCTAGAACAATACACTTGAAAATAACATGGATAATAGTTAGGGGGGATATTAATTAGCCGCCATTCTGCTAGAATATTCGTTAAATCAACGTGAATTTCTACATGGACGATTGGCGGTTTATGGATCAAGGTTTGTTTTTCTCGCTTATTCAAAATGCAGCACTATTGTTAGCAATGGTGTTCGTTTATGACGCATTTCCACGTAATCATAAGCGAGAGCTTGATGTCCTTTGGAGAGTAGGTATTGGCGCCTTAGTAGGGGTGATTTCTATCTCGGTGATGTTGAGTCCTTGGCAATATACCACAGGCGTTTTTTTCGATTCAAGAACGGTGATCTTAGGTGTTTCTGGGATGTTTTTTGGCGGGATCCCGACACTTGTCGCTGTGATTATTAGTGGATTATTTCGGCTTAGTGAGGGAGGCGTAGCGGTATGGTCAGGGGTGGGGACAATTATGACCTCGGGCTTGATAGGCTATTTATGGGGGAAGTACCGCAGGGGTGATATTGGCGATATTCGCTTTAGAGAGTTGTTAGTATTTGGATTTAGCTTGCACATTCTCGCCTTACTCTGGGGTTTGGTTATGCCCTTTGATGTGGCTTATTCGTTGCTGAAGAAGATCACTTTACCTTTCTTAGTTATTTTTCCTATTACCACGGCTTTATTGGGAATGCTGCTATCTCGCCGCATTGAGATCCAGCGTGACCAAAAAATAAAGCTTCAAGACCATTTATTATTCAAATCCCACTTTCAAGCTGGCAGCATGGGGATTGCTATCACCGATGTTGACCATCAATGGATAAAGGTAAATCCGAACCTTTGTCAGATGTTGCTATATAGCGAGTCAGAGCTACTTGAGTTACTTTGGGCTGACTTACTACATCATAGTGATTTAAACCTCTATAGGCACTATTACGCAGATATGCTAGCGGGAGAAATTGATGAGTTTGAACTCGATATCAGACTGATTGCTAGCGATGACTCTATTGTTTATACCCATATGACGGTGGCATGCCAACGTAACCAAGATAAAGTTGAACTGGTTATTGTTGGTTTGCTTAACCGAAGCTCACAGAAACAAGCTGAAATGGCCATGCTGGCTAGCCAAGAGCAACTCGCGCTGGTGCTAGGTAGTAGTGAATTGGGTTTCTGGGACTGGGATATTGTTAATAATAAAGTAGAGCGTAATGAACTCAGCGCTAACTTGCTCGGTTGTGATGTCACTACACTTAATGAAAACCCTAAGCTGTGGATGCGTGCTATTCACCCCAATGATAGGGTGAAAGTACTGAGTTCAATAGATGAGCATCTTAGCGGTATCAGTGATCAACATAAAATAGAGTATCGCATGTATGCGCATACTGGAGAGATCCGCTGGATTTTAGATTCTGGCAAAATTGTTAGTCGGGATGAAAACAATAAACCGTTGCGCATGTGTGGGGTGCATTCTGATATCACTGACAGTAAGCGAGTCGAAGAGTCTTTAAAATTAGCTGCGTCAGTCTATAACAACAGTAGCGAAGCGATGAGTGTGCAAGATGAAGCTGGCGTTATTATCACCACTAACTCAGCGTTTACCGATATTACTGGATATAGCGAAGCCGAAATCAAACATCAGAATATTCAAATTCTACAGTGCAAGCGTAACAACTACAGCGTATATGAACAGATTAGTCTGGCAGTAGAGGAGACGGGACGCTGGCAAGGAGAGATGTGGCTTAGGCGCAAAAATGGCGAAGAGCTCGTGGTCTGGTTAACGATAAATACGCTGTTTGATTCAGAAGCCCAAACAGAGCGACGAGTGGCGCTATTCTCCGACATTACCGACAAAAAACAGGCTGAACAGATTATCTGGAAACAGGCTAATTATGATCCTTTAACGGGTTTGCCTAACCGTCGCATGTTGCTTGATTATCTAGGCAGTGAGATTTTAAAGTCAGACCGACGTGAAAAACACTTCGCACTAATGTTCCTCGATCTCGATTATTTTAAAGAGGTAAACGATACACTTGGTCATGACATGGGAGATCTGCTGTTAACTGAAGCGGCTAAGCGCCTAAAGAGCTGCATTAGAGACAGCGATGTGGTTGCCCGTTTAGGCGGTGATGAATTTACTGTGGTGCTATCTGGGATAACAGATATAAAAGGCGTGGATAAAGTCGCCCAAAATATTTTGAACCGCCTTGCAGAGCCTTTCAACCTTGGAGAAGAAACCTCTTATATCAGCGCAAGTATTGGTATTACTCTTTATCCCGATGATGCTAGCAGTATTGAGGGGCTACTTAAACACGCTGATCAAGCCATGTATGCAGCTAAAGATCAGGGCCGAAATCGATTCCACTATTTTACACCTTCAATGCAGCGAAATGCCAAGTACCGGATGCGTTTGATCCAAGACTTGCGACTCGCAGTGACCAACCAAGAGTTTGAACTTTATTATCAGCCGATAGTATGTCTAGCTGGTGACCCTACCGTTAAAGCTGAAGCACTTATTCGTTGGCATCATCCAAAGCGTGGCCTAGTGTCTCCCATCGAATTTATTGCTGTTGCGGAAGAAACGGGTTTAATCGTAGAGATAGGTAATTGGGTTTTTCAGCAAGCAGCACGTCAGTGCGCGCTTTGGCGTGATAGATTCGGAATTGAAGTACAGATCAGTATTAATAAATCCCCGGTACAGTTTAGAGATGAAGGAGAGAGTCTAGATTCTTGGGTGGCATTGCTTAAAACGCTAAACCTTAGTCGCAACTCTATCTGCGTCGAAATTACTGAAGGTTTATTATTAGATAGCAACCAGACTATTTACAGTAAGCTAGAGCAGTATCGCAATGCTGGCATGCAAATATCACTGGATGATTTTGGTACAGGGTACTCCTCTTTAGCCTACCTTAAAAAGTTCGACATAGACTTTTTAAAGATTGATCAATCTTTTACCCGAAACCTCGACAGTAATAGCGATGATTTTACCCTTTGTGAAGCTATTATTGTTATGGCACATAAACTAGGTATGAAAGTGATAGCCGAAGGTGTGGAAACAGACTATCAGCGCCAGGTGCTTGCGGATGCGGGTTGCGATTATGGTCAAGGTTACCTGTTCTCAAGACCGGTTACGGCAGAAGAGTTTGAGGTTAGCTGCATCACTGCGGCGTTAGAGCTTAAGCAAAATGCATTGCCACAAGAGAGTCTTGCAGATGCGACAGAGGCCGTTAACAAGAGTAAATAATTAGCATTATGCTAGCCTCTTTAGCTTTTCTAGTTAATGGCCTAGCGGATAAATAGCTAGTAACCACCGCTTTGCCGCACTCGGGAGTATTATCTGTGCTGGGTTTTTGATAGACTCCGCGCTCACTTTTATTCCTCTATTTTATAACCAGTATTGAGCCGACCATGAACTTTGATGCATTTGATCTACACCCTCACATTCTAGATGCAGTATCGAATCGTGGTTATAAAGCACTAACCGAAGTTCAGTGCCACGTGTTACCTGTTGCAATGCTTGGTCAAGATATTATGGCTTGTGCGCAAACTGGTACAGGGAAAACGGCTGCATTTGCACTTCCTTTACTCAATACCCTTGTTGGGCAAGCATTACAGCAAAGCAATGTTGCTGAAGAGGATGCCTTTAACCAATACAAGTCTGAGCTAAAAGTTTTAGTATTAACACCCACTCGCGAGCTCGCCATACAAGTGGCAGATAATATTCAAGCTTACGCGCAGTTGTTACCTTTTAAAACGGCAGCGGTTTATGGCGGCGCCAACATGAACCCACAGCGCAAAGCTGTCCAAGCTGGGGTTGATATTTTGGTGGCGACGCCTGGTCGACTTTTTGATCTTATCGGTCAGTTCGGTTTGGATTTAGGCAGTGTGACGCACTTGGTCGTTGACGAAGCTGATCGTATGTTAGATATGGGCTTTGTTAGAGATATTGAAAGAGTCAAAAGGCTGGTGGCAATTGAACATCAAACGCTATTTTTCTCGGCAACTTACAGCGATGAGGTAAAAACCTTAGCGCAGAAGATGTTAGTTTCGCCAGAGTGGATTGATGTAACTACCGCAGCCACTGCCAGTAAAATAACCCAAGAGGTTTATCTGGTTGATAAGCGCCGTAAAGCTGAATTGTTATCGGAGCTGGTGGGCCGCAATAATTGGCAGCAAGTGCTGGTGTTTGTTAGTAGCAAAGAGAGTGCTGAGCACTTGCATCGCGAGCTGAACCTCGATGGCGTAAAAAGTGCTGTATTTCATGGCGATAAAACTCAAGGCTCTCGAAATCGAGCGTTAGAAGAGTTTAAAAGTGGTAAGTTAAGAGTGATGGTCGCCACTGACGTTGCCGCTCGCGGCTTGGATATTGAAGCACTACCTCTAGTGATTAATCTTGAGCTGCCTTTTGCTGCGGAAGATTATGTCCATCGTGTAGGGCGTACTGGGCGTGCAGGCCTAGAAGGTCGAGCAATATCGTTTGTATCTCCGCAAGATAAGGCCATGCTGCATGAGATTGAAACGATAATTGAAATGACGCTGCCTTGTATTACGTTACCAGGCTATGAAGAAGGTGCACCTTTACCGGCACGCTATCGTGATATGGTCACTAAGCCGGTGAAAGAGAAAAGTCATAATAAGCGTAAGTTTCAAGCCAAAAGAGCCTCAGGCTCTAAGGCTAATCAAGCTAAAACTGGCAAGGGCAATGGTGCTAAAAACAGTTATGGCCGCAGTAAAAATCGCTCTAACTAGAATGGGTATCAACGACAGTAATGCGCTGGAGATTTACATCTCTGTTGTTTGATTGTTGAGTTAAGAGTTTATTGCGCATCGCTTTATGCAGATCAAGCAAGACTTCGCAACCGGCGATAAATATTGTCGGTTGCGACACTGTTGTACGTTAATTAACTCTAAAGCTGTCTAATTCAGCCTTTAACCATAAATGGCTTTCAATTGGCGCATCGCCTTGGCAGTGAATCTTATAGTGGCGCCCGCTGAACATACTTTTCGTTGCTGCATAAGCAATAAAATCCTCGGCAGATTCAATTTTTTCTGCATGGTATTCAGCTTTATTTTTAATATGTTCCACCGCTTCAAGCCCTGAGTGAAGAGCACCGTTGCGCTCGTATTGGCAACTAGTGGCTCCAATAAAGGCGATTAGGTGATCTATCTCTTCTTGAGGTGAGGATAGTGCATTAGGTACGCACAGCATGCTGCTTACTAGCAGTCCACTTTGAAGTAATGCTCGTTGCAAAATCCTCTCCTGTTGATACTTTAGATTTACATCTGTAGTGGTCAACTAATATTGGCCACAGTTTTAGAGTTTAACCAGAACAA
>NZ_JBFRIY010000005.1:106332-113152 GCF_041468565.1 Shewanella sp. 10N.286.54.B9 | reverse complement strand
AGCCGCTAAAACTCGCCTGTAGGAGTGTTTTTGGCTTGCTACTTCTGCGTTGAATAAACTTATAAGGGAACAGCCATTATGTCATTTATCCGCCTTGAATTAGCGTGCCAAAAACGCTCTGAGTAGATCAACTTATTATACTGATTGGTATTATACATTAAACTAAGACCGCTAACCTAGTGGGTTGTAAGTCACTGGATTTGGTTAATTGTATTGTTACTAAGACCAATCTCAACCAAGGTAGCAATCGTTAACGGATTTATTCTTTAACTTTAGAGCTCGAATCGAGGTTGTGGTTTATTCGTATCGCTTTTAGAAGTTCAGATAAATAGACAATTAGATTGATGACATTCATCCATAGCCCTTCATTTCTCAATAGTATAATAGGCAAAAAATTTCATCATTTTCAATTATATTTTCACTTTGTGGCGTGCGGCTAACTTCCAGTAATAAGCGAGTAACATGTGTCACACTTTATTAACCCTACCTTTATTAAGGATTTGCGTCGCTGCAAACTACCTATTAAGCCCTGCATCAGTTAGGGATATTAGAGGTGGACATGATGAAGAAATTAGTAACGATTGGATTAGCGCTTTTTTCAGCATTTGCAATGCAAACTGCTAATGCTGAATGGAATGAAAACAAAGGCTGTTTAAGTTGTCATGAGGGCATCGAGCAATTCTCAGACGTATCTATGATGGACGAGTTAAGTTGTACTGATTGTCACAATGGCGATGGCGCGGCAACCACGCTTGAAAAAGGCCATCAGGAGTTGTGGGTTAACCCAACAGATCTGCGTGTGGTAGCGAAAACTTGTGGCAGTTGTCATGAAGAGGAGGTTGAAAATGCTAAGACCTCAATTCACGCCACTATGTCAGGAATGATTTCAGGCACTCGCTATAATTTTGGTAGCCAAAGTCGTGATTCTATTCATGCGACTTATGATGTAAAAGCACTCAAAACTGGTCGTGAAGGCACGGTCGCAGCGCTGACACAGCTGCCTAGCTACGATCCGGCTCAACCTGAGTCAGCGACAAACTCCCCAGGCGATGATTACCTCCGAAACCAGTGTTTACGTTGTCACCTATGGAGTGACGGTCATCAACGTGATGGTGATTACCGAGCGTCAGGATGCGCAGCTTGCCATGTGGAGTACAGCAATGCCGCAACTTATGAAGGGGATGACAAAGCGATAGATAAAAGCCAGAAGGATCGCCCGCGTAAGCACAAGATGTCTCGCGCCCCATCTGTTGATCAATGTCAGCATTGTCATAACCGTGGTGGTCGCACGGGTGTCAGCTATAAAGGTATGATGGAGTCAGATGGCTATGGCACTCCTTTTAAAGAAGATGGCAGCAAACAAGGTAAGCTGCATGGTAAGCATTACAATTTCTTGGAAGCTGACTTGCATTTTGATGCGGGCATGAGCTGTATTGATTGTCATACTAAAAATGAAATGCATGGCGATGGCTATCTGTACACTAAGAAAGAGTACGCTTTAGAGGTACGCTGTGAATCTTGCCACGGTACCACCAATAGCGATGCCACGCTTGCCACATCAAGAGGTAACCCGTTAAATAATCTTAAGCGTGAGGCAAAAGTAGTCACGCTAACAACTAAGATTGATGGCAAGCAATTGAACGTTCCACAACTTAATGGTACTGAACTATCAGAAGAAGGCTATGTGGCGATGGTGAAAATTGCCAGTCATATGGAGAAGATGGAATGCTCAACTTGCCATGCAGCCTGGGCGCCACAGTGTTATGGTTGTCATGCTAAGCAAGACATTGGTAAGCCAAATGGTGATTGGTTAGATGCCGAGCATAGCGATATTAGTCAGTTAGGTAAAAAAGCGAACCTGAAGAAGAATGCTTTTAGTTGGAATGAATCACGCTCGTATGTACGTTGGGAAAATCCAGCGCTAGGGATTAACCACAGAGGAAAAGTATCTACCTTCGTACCTGGCTGCCAAGTATTCTTGACCCAAGTCGATGGCGAGAAAGCGATAGTAAGCAATAAAACCTATACCACCACTGATGGTACCAGCGGTATCTCTCACAACCCTATTCAGCCGCACACTATGAGTAAACGTTCGCGCACCTGTGAAGAGTGCCATACCAACCCTAAAGTGTTGGGCCTAGGCAGTGGTAATTACGACATTGAGGGTAACTTTCCTGATGGTAAAGCGCCGATCGACTTTGAACTAGAGCGCTTTGTGGATGAGGAGGGTAATCAATTGCAGTCAACTTCACATAAAGGTGCGCGTCCATTTAACAAAGAAGAGATGCAGCGAATAAGCAAAGTAGGCACTTGTTTAGCCTGTCATGGTAGCAAAGAGATCAATGTTGATGTTAAAGCGCCAAATGATGTCACCCATACTAAGGTGATTCAAAGAATGGTTGAAAAAGCACGCTAAGTGGTCAACGTGATGAACACAAAGCCGAGCTGCTATGCTCGGCTTTTTTAATTTTCTGAGTTTACCAAACCTCTATATGGTATTTATCTAAAATAGCCTGGTATTGGCCTGATCTTTTTATATTTTTAATCCCTTCAGCAAACTTATTTGGGTAATCTTGCTTAATGTCTTTATAGCTAAAACCAACATATAGAGGCGTAGCAATCCCTTCTGTGCCAGCAAACTTTATCTGCTCTAAATAGCCAAGCTTTTTTGCCGAGTATTCGATGACATAGCGGTTACCCAGCAATACTTCTACTCGGCCTCTATGCAGTAAATTTAAGTTTGTCTTTAATGGGTACTCACCGGAAGCGCGAAAGTTCTGTGGGTTTTGCTCGAGAAGGCGGTTAATTTTATCACCATAGTCATAGCCTAAAATACTGGCGATAGCTTTATTATTGAGCCCGTCTAACGCTGAATACTGCCAGTCATTTTCGATATGCACGTAAAAGTCATTAGCGTACTCGCCAAGTATCAAGCTTGAAGGTTGCAGTTTGTGGCGATCAATATGCTCTGGAGTGACAGCAAGCACCGCGTGTATTTGATCATTTTCAGCCAGCCTTAAGGCTCTAGGAAAGGGAATAGTTGCAAACTTCACATTCACCCCAACCGTTTTAAACGCTTGATGAGTCAGTTCAACCAGATAGCCGGAGTTATCGGCGCAGATATAAGGACACCAAATATCGGATGCAACTATGACTGGTTTAGATTCAGCTTCAGCGTAGCAACTGATACATAGCAGTGAGAGTAGCATTAGTTTCAAAATATTATGAGTCGTACTTTAGTCTGACAGGCGGCCGTAGAGTGTAGCAAAGATTGGCGTTAAACACGGAGTCTTTTTACAAGAGTCGGGCCAGCTTAAAATAAGGGGGCTACCCAAAGTGACTGATGTGGGATATTAATCAGTTAGAGCAATTTATTGTGCTGACATCGTTTCGTCATATTAATCAAAGAACATAGCTCACTGTTTAGCGCTAAGCTTATATGTCAGTACAAAAAACAAACTGTTTTTAAATAGATACTTACCTAGATTGTTTAGCATTATTACAATTTATTACCTTACAAAAACTTGAATAACGACGGCTTTGAACTAAATTCGATATTAGTCGTAAAAAGAGTTGAGTAAATTTCACTGCGTTCATCTGAAATCTATGAACTTGGTCATTGAAATTGGTCAAAAAACTGTAAGAATATGGCTGAAAACCCAAGCTAAATTGATTGGGGAAACCGAAGTAAATTAGCATGTTATTTACTTTATATTGATTAGTATGTGTTGATTTTTAAGGGCATTAGCATATATGTATGACACCTCTAAAAAAGCTGTTTGGTACGGTGAGCATAGAAGCTCACGTGGTAATACAGTTATCATCTACGATAAGCAGTTTCCTGAAGCACCTGCAGGTAGAGTATATTTTTATAACACTACCCGCGACGTCATCATTGAGTATGCCGAAGAGATAGTTAAACCTCATTTGCATGAACTTAGCAATGAAGAGTTAGCGGTCGCAGAAGCCAATTATGGTGTTGCATGGGAGTTGGCTCGAGAAGCATTTATGGAGAAACACTCGGGCTGGGTTGAAGCCAATAACCCAAAGGCTGCAAGTTTGGCTAAAAAGCCGAAAACAGAACCAGAACCCATCATGGAAACGGAAGAAGACTCTGAGCTAGAGGTTGAGTCGGCTGATGACGATGACTTTAATCGTGGCTGGTCAAATGACGACTTAGACGATTAGTAAAGAATAGCTCCGGAAAAACAGCGCTTATGCGCTGTTTTTATGCTTCGGTATCAAATTGATAACGACTTATATGATGATAAAGAGCGCCTGGTTTGATTAAAGCGTCGCCGGCAAATGCGGGTTGATTCGGTGCATCAGGTACCTGCTGAGGCTCAAGGCAGACTGCTTGATATTGACGCAAAGATTGCTGACCTTTAGCAATTGTGCCTTGCAAATGATTAGCCCCGTAGATTTGTACGCTAGGTTGGTTGGTATATAGCGTCATACCTCGTCCACTTTTAGCTGAACTCAATCGGCCAAATCGTTGTAGCTGCTGCTCGCTCTGGGGCATTAAGTAGCAGTGATCTATTCCTGATGTCGCTGTAAGCTCTTCGGCGCCAATCAATGACTGCAATAGCGTTGGCTGTTGCATATCAAGTGCACTGTTCTGGGTCGGCGTGACTTCAGTTGGTACGCCAATCTTATTCATCGAAAGGTATTGTGTCGAGTCAATTTGTAGGGCGTGTCGTAAGCTTGAATCACTACCATCAAGATTGAAGTAACTATGTTGGGTTAGGCTTATTGGGCAGGTTTTATCTGTGCTTGCTAGTATTTCAATATAGAGATTATTAGCCACTAGACGATAATCAAGTTGTACAGTACATTTTCCAGGAAAGCCCATGTCACCATCGGGGCTGACTAAGCTTAAGCGAACGCCATCGGGCAATTGCCCTAAATTCCAACGTTTGCGATTAAAGCCATCCTTACCGCCGTGCAGGCAATTACTCGCTTGGTTGATGCTTAATTGATAGGCTTCTCCATCAGCGTTGAATGTGCCGTTAGCGATTCGGTTAGCAAAGCGTCCTGCAATGGCACCTAGGTGCGCATCTTGCGCTAAATAGTCACTGGCACTGTCGCAACCCAGTACGATATTGATTCGTTCACCCTCTCTATCGGGTGTCCAAAGCGAGCGGATAATGCCGCCTAAGCTGAGCACCTCCATTGCTATGGTGCCATTATCTATTATCACCCGTTCAATTTGACCACCACGGGGATCGTTCCAAGGGTCTTGCGGGCGAAAACGTACCATGGTTCTTCCTTGTTATTAGCGAAACATTGCTGGGTATTATTCTGGCGCTAACATTTTGATTTAGCGAGATGAATACGTATTCCAATGGTTATTTTAACTATCTATCCTTTTAGCGCCATCAGAAGCTGAGCATAAATATAGTGAAGCCTCTATGCCGGTTTGGCGTTGATACTGCTGCTCTACGGCTTCAACAACGGCGTCGGTCAGCTCATGATCGACCAATGCAACCACACAGCCACCAAAGCCGCCACCTGTCATTCTTACGCCGCCTTTATCCCCGATAACATCAGCGATAATCTCGACCAAGAAATCAATCTCTGGCACGGTAATTTCAAAGTCATCGCGCATAGATTGGTGGGATTCAGCCATTAAGCTACTTAATTGATTGATATTGCCTGATTCTAATGCCCATGCTGCATTTTGAGTGCGACGGTTTTCAGTAATGACGTGTTTAGCACGTCGGTAGCAAACGTCACTCAATTCATCTTTTGCTGCTTCTAGAGCATTGAGTTCAAGATGGCGTAAAGAGTCTAATTGAAAATGCTCTGCCACCTGTTCGCACTGCTCACGTCTTAAATTGTACTCTGACTCTACTAAGCCGCGTTTAACATTCGAGTTGATAATAATTAGGCTCAAATTCTCTGGAATACTAATGGCTTCGCTATCGAGATCTAGGCAGTCAATGAGTAAGGCATGATCCCGTTGCCCAAGGGCGCTAATCATTTGATCCATAATGCCACAAGCGCTGCCAACATATTGGTTTTCGCCGCGTTGGGCAAGTTGGGCGATGGCGAGTGGTGATAACTTAATTTGGCTGGCATCGTTGACAGCAGTGCCAAAAGCAATCTCAAGTGCTGCTGAAGAGGAAAGCCCTGCACCTAGCGGTACATTACTGACTATCGCGAGATCAATCCCTTTTGGCGACAAGCCTGCAGTCGCCATGGCTGAGCTAAACCCTTTAAGGTAGTCGATCCACTCAGGTGTTTGTGGTGTTTGACCTTCCTGGCCAAAAGTCCACTGTTTCATTTCGCCAGGAAAGGCATCGGACACAGCGCGAAACTGTGTGTCGTCACGACGCTTAACCGCAATAATAGTATGAAAATTGATGGCTGCTGGCAGCACAAAACCATCATTATAATCAGTGTGCTCACCGATTAAATTGACTCTTCCAGGTGCAAAATAGAGCGCGTCAGCTTGCGTGCCGAAGGTTTGAACAAAGAGTTTATTAGCGCGTTGAACTGGATTGGACATGGTTTGCTGTATTCCGAAAGTTAGCCATTGTAATTAAGCCGAAATCTGCTTATTTGTTGCAACTGTTTACACTAGTTAGCGGCTCAATTTTATAGCCGCTGATGATATTTTGTGGCCTCGAACATACGACTTTGTTTAAGCGTAAAGTCGCTTATCAATCAAAGTGGGTAAGCTATTTAGCTTGATACTCTGTCCCTGAGTCAAAATATTTACTTACACTTCATTAGCTTTATATCACGACTTTATATCATGTGTAACTGAGTTTTTTTATTGATTTAGGAGGTACGAGACCAAGGATGGTCGAAGGTA